>CAXBOL010000134.1:0-8881 GCA_963977295.1 uncultured Opitutaceae bacterium | reverse complement strand
ATAAATCCGAATACGTCGCCGATGCCGACGGCCGCTTACTGACCTTTGCCTACGATGAATCCCGGGGCGAATTCCCCCGCGATGAAGCCGGTGAACTCATCCCCGATGACCACGGTCGACCATTTCGACAATGGCGCGACGAGATCCGCTCACCCGACGATATCTGGCGCGAGATCGCCCGCGTCGCCGCCGTGCCCGGCAGCACGTCCGCCCCGAAACTCCAACCCATCGCAGCCCGGGTCGTCATGCTGCAAAGCGGCATGCGCGCGCCGATGGGACTTAAGGTTTACGGACCCGATCTCGCCACCATCGAAAACGTCTCCCTGCAAATCGAAAGCCTGCTCAAACAGGTTCCCGCCATCAATGCCGGGGCCGTGCTGGCGGACCGCATCGTTGGTAAACCCTACCTCGAGGTCACCATCGACCGAGATGCTATCGCCCGCTACGGAATCAAAATCCAGTCGGTGCAAGACGTCATTGAAGTCGCCATCGGCGGCAAACCCATCACCACCACAGTCGAGGGTCGG
Source organism: uncultured Opitutaceae bacterium (assembly GCA_963977295.1). Classification (GTDB taxonomy): domain Bacteria; phylum Verrucomicrobiota; class Verrucomicrobiia; order Opitutales; family Opitutaceae; genus Actomonas. The sequence continues at coordinate 8,354 of CAXBOL010000134.1, read as the reverse complement.
GAACGTTATCCCGTGCGGGTCCGCTACCCGCGGGAATTGCGCGACAGCATTGAGGCAATTGAAAACATTCTCGTCGCCGCGCCCGACGGCACGCAACTCCCGCTGAAACAACTCGCCACCATCGACTACACTCGTGGACCGCAGGCCATCAAGAGTGAGGACACGTTCCTCGTCGGCTACGTGATTTTTGACAAAACCCCCGGCTTTGCCGAAGTCGAGGTGGTTGAGCAAGCCGCCGCCTATCTCCGCGCCAAGATCGACACCGGCGAGCTCACCATTCCCGCCGGCGTGAGTTACAAATTTACCGGGAGCTACGAGAATCAGATCCGCGCCGAGAAACGTCTGAGCATCGTGCTCCCGATCGCCCTCTTCGCCATCTTCCTGATTCTGTATTTTCAATTCAAACGAGTCGCGGTGACCCTGCTCGTTTTCTCCGGCATCGCTTACGCCTGGTCCGGCGGGTTTGTGTTGGCGTGGCTTTATGGACAGCCGTGGTTCCTCAACTTCGATCTCTTCGGTCACCACCTCCGCGACTTGTTCCAAGTCCATCCTATCAACCTGAGCGTGGCCGTTTGGGTGGGCTTCCTGGCCCTCTTCGGCATCGCGACCGATGACGGCGTGATCATGGCCACCTACATTGGTCAACGTCTGGACGATGCCCCCTCCGACAACGTGAACCAGATTCGCGAACGCATCCTTGAAGCAGGGGCCAAACGCGTGCGACCCGCCATGATGACGATCGCCACCACCGTGTTGGCCTTGCTGCCCGTGCTCACCTCCACCGGTCGGGGCTCCGACGTCATGATACCCATGGCGATCCCCACATTTGGCGGCATGCTATTTGCCGTCGTCACGGTCTTTGTCGTCCCCGTGCTCTACTGCTCCTTGGAAGAGGTCAAACTCCGGTTCACGCGACGTCCCGCCTGATCCTCCGCCGCGGTCGCCTGCCTTTCCGTGTCTCCCGTAAAATCACTTCACCCAAAATCCACCCTCCAACCAATTCCGATTCCTATGAAAGTCCTTCGTTTCCTCGCTATCCTGATGATCAGCCTGACCGCGAGCGCCGTCACCGCATCCGCGCATAGCGACGCCTTCAAACCCGCCTTCACCTCCAGCCTCATGCCCGCCTATCTGAGCGTGCAGAGTGCTCTCGCCGCCGATGATCTTGCCGCGGCCCAATCCGCGGCGCGCACCTTGCTCGCCAGCGCCAAACAAGGTCCGGAATTCGCAGCTTTCACCAAACCTGTGCAGGCGATGATCAGTGCCCCCGACATCAAGGCCGCTCGCACGAGTTTCGGTGCAGTTTCCCGTGAACTGATTGCCCTCGTTCAACACGTCGGCACCACCGGCGAACAGGATCTCTTCGTCGCGCATTGTCCGATGGCGTTCGGCGGCAAGGGCGGCGACTGGCTACAAGGCGATCAGAAGATCGCGAATCCCTACTATGGGGCAATGATGCTCAGATGCGGCACGATCAAACCGCAGGCCACCAAACCGTGATCAAAACCCGACAGCCAGGACGCCAGTTCCTGACCCTCCCCTGCACTTCGGACCTTTCCTATACCGGCCCAGATCCCTCCTAGCTTCCACCTCTTCGAACGAGCCGCGCAACCTCGGCGCTCCTCGTTCTTGCGGCATCGCCCCACACCTTAAACCTCGGTATCCCCGAAAATCTCCACCATGTCGCATCACCACTCCGCCTCCTCTTCTGCTTCCGCGGCTTCCATCGAATCCGACCAGAACGAGCCCGTCTACATGGGGTTGCCGCATGAGCGCGTTTTGCTCCCGCGCTTCTGGGCCGCCGTCGCGCTGACCCTCCCCGTGTTTATCCTCGCGATGGGTGAAATGGTGCCGGGGCTGCAAGACATCCTGCCGTCGCCCCACGTTTCAGGGTGGATCCAGGCCGTGCTCACCACCCCGGTCTTTTTCTGGTGCGGAGCGTTTTTCATCCGCCGCTGGTGGAAATCCATCATCGAGCGCGACACCAACATGTTCACGCTCACCGTCACCGGGACTGGCACAGCCTATTTTTACTCCATCATCGCGGTGCTGTTTGGTGACCATTTCCCCGCCTCCTTGGTCGCCGGCTCCCATGGCGTGCCGCTGTATTTCGAAGGAGCGGCCTTCATCACCACCATTGTCCTGCTGGGTCAGGTTATCGAACAACGCGCTCACGCCAAGACCGACGAGGCTATTCGCGGGTTGCTCGATCTCGCACCCAAAACGGCACACCGCCTCGACGATCAGGGCCACGAATCCGACGTGCCGGCGGAAGATATCCAGCCCGGTGACCGCCTGCGCGTGCGCCCGGGCGAAAACGTGCCGGTTGACGGCGAGGTGCTGGAGGGCAAGAGCGACGGGGACGAATCCATGCTCACCGGCGAACCCGTGCCGGTCCGCAAAGCTCCGGGCGATGCCCTGAGTGCCGGAACTTTGAATACGAGCGGTTCACTGGTGTTTCGCGCCGATCGAGTCGGCAAAGATACCATGCTCGCCCAAATCGTGAAACTCGTCGAGGAGGCCACCGACAGTGAAGCGCCCATCCAGCGTCTGGCCGATCGCGTGTCCGCTTACTTTGTGCCCATTGTGCTGGTCATTGCTGTGCTCACGTTTGTCAGCTGGTGGATCTGGGGACCTGATCCCGCGTTGGCTCACGCCCTCCTGAGCGCGGTCGCCGTCCTGATCATCGCCTGTCCCTGTGCCCTCGGCATCGCCACTCCCGTATCCTTGGTCACCGGCATCGGTCGCGGGGCTCAGCTCGGCGTCCTGGTCAAAGACGCCGCCGCCCTCGAACGGCTCGACCGAGGCCGCACCCTGTTAATCGACAAGACCGGCACCCTCACGATGGGTCAGCCACGGGTTGTCGCCGTCCAACCCCAAGGGGAGCGCAGCGAGGATGACCTGCTCCGGCTCGCCGCGGCGGTCGAATCCTCCAGTGAACATCCCCTCGCCCGCGCCATCGTCGACGAGGCCAAGACGCGCAAGCTCACGCTGCCCGAAGCCAAAGAGTTTAACGCCGAAGCCGGTTCCGGAGTCAGCGCCCGAGTCAAAGGCCAGTTGATCGAAGTCGGCCGCGCCCCAACCGACACTCAATTTGAAGCCCGTCCCGAAGCCACGCTCGTCGCCGTCACCATCGACGGAGAGCACGCCGGACTCATTGCTTTGGCCGATGCGATCAAACAGAGCACCCCGGCCGCCATCAAAACCCTCCATCAGCTCGGGCTGAAAATCTTCATGGTCACGGGCGACCGCGAAGCCGCCGCCCGTGCGGTGGCCGATGAGTTGGGCCTCGACGGCTACCACGCCGGCGTGACTCCCGAGGACAAACAAAACCTCGTGTGCCAGCATCAAAAAGACGAAAACGAGCTCGTCATTTTTGCCGGCGATGGACTCAACGATGCCCCTGCCCTCGCCGCCGCCGATATTGGCATCGCCATGGGCACCGGCACCGATGTGGCCATGAACAGTGCCGGTATCGTGTTGGTAAAAGGGGAGCTCGACGCCCTGACCCGAGCCATCCACCTCAGTCGCGCCACCCTGCGCAACATTAGGCAAAATCTGTTCTTCGCGTTTTTCTACAACGGCCTCGGCTTGCCCGTGGCCGCTGGCGTGTTTTATCCGCTCTTCGGCTGGCAGCTCAACCCCATGCTGGCCGCCGTCGCCATGAGCCTCAGCTCCATCAGCGTGGTCACCAACGCCCTCCGCTTGCGTCATCTTAAACTCTCCTGACGCACCAGCAGTTTCGTAACGTATGTTACGTTTTGTCCCCTGTGACGTTCTCGTGTCGACCCGGCGGCAATTTGGTGACAAATTTGTGACACGAGATGCGTTACCCCACTTTAATTTGTATTGTCAGTGGCCTCATTTTGTTGAGTGGCCCCGGCTGTGAAACCACCCAGTCCCGCATCGCCGCTCATCAGGCCGACTTCCAAGCCCTCAGCGCCACGGATCAGGCACGAATACGCACCGGTGAACTTAAACTCGGCGATGCCCCCGCCGCCGTGCTCATGGCCCGAGGCAAACCCAATCATCGCGATACCATTCAGTTGGCCAACGGGAAAACGCGGACCACCTGGACGTATACGGAAAAACAATACATCAAGGAGAGTTCACGATTGAGTCGCGTCGACCCGCGCCGCAACACCGCCGAGGTCGAAGACATTTACCGGGTGCTGAATCGCATCACGCTGCAAGTGAGTTTCATTGATGACCGCGTGGTGCAGGTGCGCGACCTTGATCGCGAAGCTCAGGCCATCGCAGCGATGGGGGCGTTCTCCGCCCCCACCCGGTAATCGCCGTTGGAGCATTTCACATTAAAACAAAGCCGGAAACCGGAAAGAAAAGATCCAGCCTCCGGGCAGGGGACTTTTTGGTTGTAGCCGGGATCGGTGACCCCGAGGCCGGATAAACGCGGGGTTAAGGAGGGCCGTCAGCGTGAGGCGGGCTTCGTCAAGCGAAGCCCCTACTATGAGGTAATGGGAGCGGCTGAAGTGTAGGGGCGTCGCTTGCCGAAGACCCCGGTGGAGTGGAGCATGGAGCGCTTATGGGTCAGCGACCCCGGCTATAGTATTTCGTAAAATGATCTAAAACACCAAGGCACCGGCTCCGCCACAAACGAGCACCAACGCCCACGGTGGCAACTTCGCATAGCGCAGAGCTCCGAAAGCCAGTAACGCGAAGGCGAGTCGATCCGTCGAAGTTACCGCCGTAGCCCAAATCGGGTTAAAGAATGCCGCCAGCAACAATCCCACCACCGCCGCGTTGGCTCCCTTCAATATCGCCTGCGCCACCGCCAGTCGTCGTAATTTTTCCCAATAGGGCAACACGCCCAATAACAGCAACCAAGAGGGCACATAGGTCGCCACCAGTGCCAGCACTCCCCCTCCAATGCCTCCCGGTCCCGCACTGATCGCGGTGCCCAAAAAACTCGTGAAAGCAAATAACGGTCCCGGTAATGCCTGCGCGGCACCGTATCCCGCCAAGAACGTGTCCACGTCGATCCAACCCCGACCCACCGTGAAGGCGTCGAGCAACGGCAACACCACATGCCCGCCGCCAAACACCAGCGAGCCCGCGCGATAGAACCCATCGATCACCGCCAGCGTCGGACCGGGATTACTGGCCGCCCACATGGGCAAGCCCAAAAGTCCGGTTCCGAAGCACAGGAGCCACACCCAACCCGGCCCCCAACTGCCTACCCTGCCCGATTCTCCTTCAGGCGCCTTGGTTTCCGACGGACTGCGAAACAATAGCGCCCCCGCCAGTCCGCCCACCGCGATCACCACCACTTGCCAGATCGCCCCCACAAAAACCGCCAAAAATGCGGCCGCCCCCAGAGCCAGCAACGCTCGCTCGCGATCCGGGCAAAGTTTCGCCGCCATGCCCCACAGCGCCTGCGCCACCACGGCCACCGCCGCCATTTTAAGCCCCACGATCCAGCCCGAGTCGGAAACATCGCCCAGTTGCGTCACCCCCAACGCAAAGCCGATCATCAATCCGGCCGACGGCAGGGTGAACCCCAGCCACGCCGCCATGCCTCCCCAGAGTCCGCCCTCGCGCAATCCGATCGCGTAACCCACCTGACTGCTCGCGGGCCCGGGCAAAAATTGGCACAACGCGACGAGGTCGGCGTAGTCCTCGTCACTCATCCACTTCCGTTTACTGACAAACTCATCCCGAAAAAAGCCCAAGTGCGCCACCGGACCGCCAAAGGAAATACAGCCGAGTTTGAGGAAGCACCCAAATAGACCGAAGAGAGAAACACGCCGTTCGTTCATCACCTTCTTTGGGAAACCAACAATCCCGGAGCCGCAACCCTTTCCGAACGGTTCGGTGACGCTTAAAGCTGCGTCACTTAGTCAATCTGCCCCGGCGGCATGAACATCGTATTGGATCCGACTCCGGCCGCCAGTCGCCGATAAATATTATCAATCGACTCGCCTTGGGCTCGAGCCCGCAGAATCCGAGTGGACAAATTGCCGTGGGAGCAAATGACGGCCAACGCCTTTTGCTCCGCCACACTGGCCGACTCCACCGGACGCAGCCGCTCAATCACGCCGCGCCACAACTCCGCGGCCGATGCACTCGCGCCATTTGAGCCAAACGCCCGCAATACCGTGGGTTCGGTCACCATCGCTTCGCCACCTTGATCCACCGTCGCATCAAACAACGCTTTCAGTGGTTTGACCGGCACGATCTTTTGTTCAGCTAACGGCACGCGGATCTCGCTCACCAATTCCCGGAGCAACGCGATGATCGTGCGCAGCACCGCCAAATCTGCCGCCGGGCATTCCTGAATATCCAACAGTCGGATCTCGATGCTGTCGCGATCGAACCGGGCGATGGCGCCGCGGGAATTGGAGAACCGCGCTTCCAGCACGCCTTCCGGATCGTGGGGCGCCAACTGCACGGCGATAGGATCAAAGATTTCCTTCTCGTAGTCCGTCTTCGAATACACGGGTTCAGGGATCACATTGCCGCACAATGTGGGCAGTTTCGCCGAGTTGACCCGGTAAAACGCCAATCGATTATCAACATGTCCCGTGGACTCCCCCTCCACGAGGGGCGACGACGCCGCCAAGGCCGGCAGCAAGGGCAGCACCAAACGGATCGCCGCATGCAAACGTGCGAACTCCGCATCATTGGCAAAAGGCAGATTCAAGTGCACGCTTTGCAAGTTAGACCACCCGTGACCGCGGCAATCGAAGATGCGGTCAAACGCGGCGTAAACTTCACTGAAGTCGTGCGTCCACAACACCGCCTCCTCCGGCTTCATCAAAGGATGCATCGCGGTCGGCATGATTTGCACGCCGTGCGCCGCCAGGCGGCGATTCACTTCATCAACTTCGCTGGCAAACTGCTCGGCCAAACCATCCAGATTTTCTTCCGGAAGGGTCGTCTTTAGCTCGATCACATGCCCGACCAATTCGTTCGACCACGTCAGGCGACCCCGTTCGATGTCCGAGATCGGTTTGCCGGTGGCATCAATCAGCACGCGATCCGCCCAGGGGCGCACGGCCAACGTCGTTTGATCAACAATCATGTATTCGAGTTCGACCCCGAAGTAGGCGAAAAGATGTGGAGGTTTCATTCTTCAACGCGACGTTCCCGCCGACGATCCAGTTTACGAGCGAAGTGTTCCATCACCCGTTCATAGAGAGTATCTTTCAAGAGCGTGTCCTCGTATCCTGCATCAATGGAGGGATTGTCATTCACTTCGATCACATAGGCCAGACGGCCCACTTGTTTGACATCGACGCCATACAGACCGTCGCCGATCAAGGAAGCCGATTTGACCGCCGAACGCATCACCGCCTGAGGCACCAACTCGACCGGAACCGCTTCCACCTTGCCGTAGTCCGCATCACCCTCTTTTTGATTGGCGATAATCTGCCAGTGCTTGCGCGCCATAAAATATTTGGCCGCATAAATTGGTTTCCGATCCAACACCCCGATCCGCCAATCGAAATCCGTCTGAATAAATTCCTGCGCGATGAGCAGTTCGGTAGGGCGGTGGACACTTCGTCGAATTCCTCCCTGGTCTTTACCTTTTTCACCCCTTGAGAAAAAGCGCTGTCGGGCTGCTTCAAGATGATGGGAAAGCCCACTTTTTCGCAGACCTCATCGAGGTTGTCGCGATGCACGATCATGGTCTTTGGTCCCAGAATTTCATGCCGATCCAATAGTTCCGCCAGATACACTTTATTCGTGCATCGCAGGATCGATTGCGGGTCATCGATCACGACCAAACCTTCCGCTTGGGCGCGACTCGCAAATCGATAGGTGAAATGATTCACTGCCGTGGTTTGCCGAATGAACAACGCGTCAAACTCTGCCAACCGGGAATAATCATCCCGCGTTATAATCGCCGCCTGGATATCGAATTTCTCCGCCGCAGAGATGAACTTCTGAATCGCTTTGTTATTCGAGGGCGTGTGGTCCTCGGCCTCGTCGTAAAGAATACCCATGTAGTAGCGCGGGGCCACCTTGGGTTTGTGGGCGGGGCGCCGACCCGCGAAAAACGCCTTGGCCACCTCGGCCACAAACGGTCGATGCGCCTCCGGCACATCTGACGCCGATATCGAACTGATGTCCTGCATCTCCCACGCGCCGTCTCGCCGCACGAAGGTCGCCCGCATAAACGGAGCCTGAAACTGGTTATAGAGCTGCTGACAGAGCCGATCGTAAGCCTTCGCCGTATTCCGCGCGAAGTAGATGCTCAGGACAAATTTGTCAGTTTTTAGCGGAGCCAGCGCTTTTTGAATCAATTCATCGATTTCCTCGGACAAAATCCGGGCCACCACCGGCGACTTCAAATCCTGCGTCGTCGCCACGTTGGGTAACGGGCGGTGCCC
>CAXBOL010000133.1:0-8921 GCA_963977295.1 uncultured Opitutaceae bacterium | reverse complement strand
GTCACCGAAGTGTTGCTGCGTCTGATCCCCCGCCCCCCGGCCCGCCGCACCATGCTGGCGATGTTCGACACCATGGCCGCCGCCGCCGAGGCCGTCTCCGCCATCATCGCCGCCCAAATTCTGCCCTGCACCCTCGAATTCCTCGACCAGACCACCATCCGGTGCGTGGAAGACTACGCCAGAATCGGTTTGCCGCTCGATTGTGCGGCGCTGCTGTTGATCGAGACCGACGGGCACGCCGCCGCCGTGGCCGACGAAGCGGAGCGGATTCAAGCCATCGTCACCGCCGGGGGGGCCCGCGAGGTGCGCGTGGCCCGCGACAACGAGGAAGCCAACGAACTCGCCAAAGCCCGACGCACCGCCTTTTCGGCCCTGGCCCGCATTCGTCCCACCACCATTCTCGAAGACGTAACCGTGCCGCGCAGCGAACTCGCGCAGATGGTCGGTTTCATCGCCGCCACCGCCCAACGCCATCGGTTGCAGGTCGGCACGTTCGGCCACATGGGCGACGGCAACCTGCACCCCACGTTTCTCACCGATGAACGCGACGCCGATGAAATGAAACGCGTGCACCTCGCCCTCGACGAAATCGTCAATGAAACCCTGCGACTCGGCGGCACCATCACCGGGGAACACGGCATCGGGCTGGCCAAGAAACCTTGGCTGCGGCGACAACTCGGCGACAGCTCCTATACGTTGATGAAACAACTTAAACACACCTTCGATCCCAAGGGCCGGCTCAATCCCGACAAGGTGTTCGATTAAACCCCGATGACCACCCGGCTCAAGGATCTCGACTACTCCGTGCTGCAGCAATGCATGCACTGCGGCATGTGCCTGCCCACGTGTCCGACCTACGACACCACCAAACGCGAACGCCACAGCCCCCGCGGACGTATCGCGTTAATGCGGGCGGTCGCCGACGACGAACTCGCCATCACCCCGAGCTTCGCCGAGGAAATGAGTTATTGTCTGGGCTGCCTCGCCTGCCAGACCGCCTGTCCGGCCGGAGTCAACTACGCGGAGTTATTCGAAACCGCTCGCAGTGAAATCGAGCAGACCGCCCTGCCCCGGCCCGCCTCTCGCAGCTTCTGGCGCGTCCTCACTCTGCGCACCCTGTTCATGAACCCGCGGCTGCTGCGTGTGTTCGGCCGGGGCCTGCGACTCTACCAAGGCAGTGGAGCCCAAACCCTCGTCCGTCGACTCGGGCTTACCCGCCTCCTGCCCGCCAACCTCCGACGCTTGGAGCCACAAACGCCCCGCGTGAGTTCGGCGTTTTCCCCCGACCTGATTCGGCCGATCGAATCCCCTTCCGACGGCACCCATCGGCACCGCGTGCTGTTGCTGACCGGCTGCATGCAGGACCTGCTTTTTGCCTCCATCAATCGGGCCACCGCCGACGTGCTGCTGGCCAACGGCTGTGAAGTGCACACCCCTATCGTGCAGCCCTGTTGCGGGTCCATTCAGGCGCACAATGGCGAACATGCCTTGGCCCAGAAACTTGCGCGCCGATGGTTGGATAGTGTGAACTTGGATACGTTTGATGCCATCATCAGCAACGCTGGCGGCTGCGGCTCCCATCTCCGACATTTCTCCAACCTGCTGGCCGATGAACCGGCCTACGCGCCGCGAGCCCGACAATGGGATCAGAAGCTGCGCGATATCCACGAATGGCTCGACGAAATCGGCTGCCGCGCCCCTCGCGCCCCCCTCGATTCGCCTCCTGTCACCCGGATCACCTACCACGACTCCTGCCACCTGACGCACGGTCAAAAAGTCAGCGCTCCGCCCCGCCAAATTCTGCGACTGTTGCCCCACGTCGAGTTGGTCGAACTGCCCGAATCATCGTGGTGCTGCGGCAGTGCCGGCGTCTACAGCATCACTCAACCCGAACAAGCGACCCTGCTCCTGGATCGCAAGGTCAAGCACGTCCTGAGCACTGGAGCCTCCGTGCTCGCGACCGCCAATCCCGGCTGTCATCTTCAGCTCCAGAACGGACTGCAGGCGGTCGGCGCCCAAATTCAAGTTCAACACCCGATCACCCTGCTCGCCGACGCCTATGCCCGCGAATCGAGCGAACCCGCAATTTTATGAAAACTGTCAATATTGGTATTATCGGAGGCGGACTCATGGGCCGCGAAATGGCGAGTGCGTTTGCCCGTTGGTGTGCGTTGACCGAGGTCAACGTGCGTCCCGCCCTCGTCGCGGTGGCCGACCTCAACCCCGCTTCCTTGACGTGGTTCGAGCAAATCCCCTCCTGCACCCAACGCGTGGCCGACTACCACGAACTTCTGGCCAATTCCGCCGTGGATGTCGTCTACGTCGCAGTGCCTCACGTGCAGCACGAGAAAATCTATCTCGATGTGCTGGCGGCTGGCAAAGACCTGCTCGCCGAAAAACCCTTTGGCATCGATCTCGCCTCCGCCCAACGCATCGTCGCCGCGGTCGAAGCCAGTGGACGTTTCGTCCGCTGTAGTTCCGAAATGCCCTTCTTCCCCGGCGGCCAACGCGCCATCGCCATGGCGCAAAGTGGAAAGTTAGGTCGCGTGCTCGAGGTCGTTTCTGGCTTCCATCACAGCAGCGATCTCGATCCCACCAAAGCGGCCAACTGGAAACGCCAGAGTGCCACCTGCGGCGAGATCGGCGTGCTGGGCGATCTGGGCATGCACGCCTGTCATCTGCCCCTACGCCTCGGCTGGAAACCGACGCGACTCTTCGCTCAGTTGCAGCACGGTTATCCGACCCGCCCCGACGGTCGCGGCGGTGAGGCCACCTGTGATACGTGGGACAACGCCCTGCTCCACACCTGGACCACCATCGCCGGCAACGACGTGCCGCTCCGCCTGGAAATGAAACGACTCGCGCCGGGCGCGACCAACACCTGGTTCATTGAAATTCTGGGCACTGCGGGCGGCGTGCGTTTCTCCACCGCCGAACCCAAGACGCTATGGTCCTTCTCCCGTGACAAGGAACAATGGTGGTCCCGCACCGAACTCGGATTCAGCACCCCGTTCAAAACGGTCACGGGCGGAATTTTCGAACCCGGCTTCGCCGATGTGATTCAACAAATGTGGGCCGCTTATTTGGTCGAACGCGAGGGCGACCTAGGCTCACGTTTCGGTTGCGCCACCCCTGCCGAAGCCCTCGCCACCCACGAAATCTTTGCGGCCGCACTCAAATCCCAAGCTACCCAATCCGTGCAATGTCTGTAATTTCCAACCCTACCCCTGTTCGTTCGCGTTCCGGACTAATTGCCGGCGGTAATTTCATCGTGGATACTATCGTCCGCATCGATCACTATCCCGCCGAGGACATGCTCGCCAATATCTTGGACGAAGCCCCGTGCAACGGCGGAGGGCCTTACAATGTGCTCAAAGACCTAGCCGCCCTAGACGCCCCCTTCCCGCTGCACGCCATCGGCTTGGTCGGCGAAGACGCTAACGGGCAGTGGATTCGTCAGGACTGCCAGGACCACGGAATCGACATCCGACAGTTACACACTGCGGCGGGCACCGCGACCTCCCACACCCACGTGATGACCGTGCCCTCGACCGGACGTCGCACGTTCTTTCACCATCGCGGCGCCAACCGGGATCTTGCGCCCACCCACTTTGACTTCCGCGCAACGACGGCCAAGATCTTCCATCTCGGCTACCTCATGCTCCTCGACACGCTCGACGCCTCCGACGCCACGGGACGGAGCGGCGCCTCTCGCGTGCTGGAAGCCGCCACGGCCGCCGGACTCATCACCACCGTCGATCTCGTCAGCGTAGAACATCCTCACTACCGGTCGACTGTCGAATCTTCGCTCCCGTGGATCGATCATCTCATCATCAATGAAGTCGAGGCCGGACGCCTCGTGAACCGTTCCCTCAGCGCCTCCGATGTGGCCGGACTTGCAGGCGCCGCGTCACAGATTCTGACTCAAGGCGTGCGCGCCGCCGTCGTGATTCACACTTCTGAAACTGCCGTCATCGCGAGCCGCACCGAAGGGAATCACCAACTCGACGCTCTTGTGGTGCCACCAACCGAATTTAAGGGCGCCAACGGCGCGGGCGATGCCTTCGCCGCGGGTTACCTTTACGGTCTGCATGACGGCAAATCCGCCCTGGAACGCCTGGAAATCGCCACCTGCGTGGCCGCCTCCTCCGTGACCCACCCCTCCCCTTCCGATGGCGTCAAACTCCTGGCGGACTGCCTCAATCTCTCCGGCTCACTTAACCGACGAGTCAGCCCCGCTTCGGCCATCAGCGCCGCGCCCTGATCTGCCCGCCCCAACTCGATTGCGAACTCTATGAAACTTGCCGCCAAGACCGCGCTCATTACCGGCGCTGCCTCCGGTATCGGAGAAGCCATTACCCGACAATTTGTCGCCGCCGGGGCTCGCGTCTGGGCCGTCGATCGGGACGCCGCAAACCTCGATGAGTTGGTCGACTACGTTAGATCCTCCGGTGGTGAGATTAACGGTATCTCACTAGACTTGAGCGATCCCGCCGCCATCGTGCAGATGGCCGAGCAATTCCACCGCGATCACCCCGACGGCCTGGATATCCTCATCAACAATGCCGGCATTGGCACCGTGGGCACGGTGCTCCAAACCGATTTGGATGCGCTCGATCAACTCTACGCGGTTAACATTCGGGCGCTCTATCACCTTTCCCAACTTTTCCTCCCCTCCATGCTCGCCCGGCGAGGGGGAGCAATCATCAACCTCGCGTCCATTGGTGGCGTGATGGGGCTGCGGGATCGGGCCGCCTATTGCACCACCAAATTCGCCGTGGTCGGACTGACCAAATCGATGGCCCTCGACCACGCCGCCCAGCAGGTCCGCGTGAATTGCATTTGTCCGGCCCGCGTCGAAACCCCGTTTGTTGCCGCCCGCATTCAAGAGTATCCCGACCCCGCTGAAGCCTACCGTCAAATGAGTGCCACGCAACCAATCGGGCGCATGGCTCGACCCGAAGAAGTCGCCGCGGCCGCCTTGTATCTGGCCAGCGATGACGCCGCCTTTATCACCGGCTCTGCCCTCATCATCGACGGCGGCATGAGTGCCGGTCTTTAGCCTCCATGAAAATAATCCGCTATCTCAATTCCGCCCGGGAAACCCAATTCGGCCGCCTCCACGAAGACGGCAGCCAGGAGCATCTCGCTGGGACATCCCTCTACGATCTGCACGCCACCGGCAATCCCGCCGACGTGCAGCAACTCCTGGCGCCGGTGGTGCCGACCTGCGTTTACGGCATCGGGCTAAATTACCAACAACACGCGGCGGAATCCGGTATGACCACACCGGCCGATCCGGTGGTGTTCCTCAAACCCCTGAGTGCCTTGCAGCACCCGAGCGCCGCGATTGAGATTCCCGTTCACTTCGCGAGTGAGGAAGTTGACTACGAAGTTGAGCTCGCGGTCGTGATTGGTCGCAGCGGGAAAAACATCCCGAAGGAAAAGGCGTTGGACTACGTGTTGGGCTACACCTGTGCCAACGACGTTAGTGCCCGGGATTGGCAAATCAAACGCGGCGGCGGACAGTGGTGCCGCGGCAAAATGTTCGACACCTTTCTGCCCCTCGGCCCCTGCCTCACCACGGCGGACGACATTCCCGACCCTCAGGCCCTCAAACTTCGCAGCCGCGTGAATGGGGAACTGCGGCAGGATTGGAACACCAGTGATATGATTTTCGACGTCGCCACCTTGATCAGCTTCCTCAGCGGCAGCACCACCCTGCACCCGGGCACTGTCATCCTCACCGGCACCCCCCACAACGTCGGCATGGGCTACACGCCGCCCAGATGGCTCAAACCTGGCGACGACGTCGAAGTCGAAATCGAAAAAATCGGCACCCTCAAAAACCCCGTGGTAAGCGAAAGTGCCGAACGTTTAGAAATATTGTGATCAATTTAGGATCGCGCGCTGAGCGAAGCGTCCCGCCTTAGCGCGCGTTCAAGTTTACCCACGCCAATGTATAAGGTTCAGTTAAATTGTTAGGAAATCCGATTTGGAACGAATGGAACGAATTGACTGTGCCATCCTGACCCATCCCCGATTTCAATTCGTTCCAACTTTTCGAATTTGTTAATCAGTTGGAACGAATCACGGGGCATTTTCCCCTCTGTAGCGGCCCATTTTCCCATCACCGAGTTCGTAATTCCATCCAGCCCGAGCAGCCACTTTAAGTCGAATAACGAACTGAAAATAAGATCGTTTAACAAACCCCACTAATCGCTGATTATGTGGGGTTTGTGTTTTTTCGGTGTTAAACACTTTCGGAGTTGAGTTCGTAAACCGGACCGCTGGCGGCCATTTTTCGTGGTTTGCGCCCGGTGCTTGCGACGAAAGTGTTTAACAAATCCGACGGGATTCGTGGACCGATTAAATCCGCATTCCCGCGAACCATTCTCGCTGTTTTTCCGGGGGTAATTGCGCGAGACGATGCATCCTCCCGAGGCTGAATTCCCGAATTTCTTCTGCTTTTCGGAGGGCCAACAAAAATTCTTTGATCTCAGGAATCAGTGAAATCAGATGCAGATTAATCGTCACCGAGGCCCGGGTCATTCCAAGTTTTCGAGCTAAAGCCGCCCGATTCTCCACCTGTCCCTTCATCTAACGACTTTTGCCACCGAATGACGTCGTGAATGGGATGCCTCGTGCGTTGCACCGGCTTCGACACATCATGGTTCAATTTTGGAATCCGTCCTCCAATGATCAGAGTCTGGACGAACGGGGTGTTGATCGTGATCTGACCTTCACTCACCTGCGTAAAATCGGCCACCATCCTGAAATTCGCCCCCTGTGGGTAGCGAAAACTCATCGCACCCTAAAATTAGTCCGCAATCCAACGGAGTTATGCCGCTCCCCGCGCTTAACTCCTCTGAAAACCATCCTGCGCGCTCATCTTGGGGATCTTCTTAGCCAGATGGGAAAAATCATAGACCGTTCGCTCGACCCGCGGCCCGCACCAGCGCCCGCTCAAGCATCCCGCAGGGACTCTCTGAGCTGCAATGGAGACAGTCCATGCACTTGGCGAAAAACCCGGGAGAAGTGCAAAGGATCAGCGAATCCCACTTTGGTCGCAATCTCCTTAACCAACAGATCCGTGCCGATAAGGTCTTGGGCCGCCCGATTCAATTTTTGCCGGGTCAAGTACTGGTAGGGGGTCACGCCTTGATAACGACTGAACAAGCGGTGAAGCGTCGGTAGACTGACGCTGGCCGCCGTGGCGAGTTCGCTTAACGAGGCGAATCGAGCCGGATCCTCATTCACCATGACCTTACACCTCAAAAACGATTCTTGATACGGATCCGGTGCATGCCCCAACGCGAGCTTCGCTTGCTCTAATTTTAACTGTAATCGGCCAAACGAATTCAAACATAGCGACTCGGTTTTCGGCCCATGCTCTTGTCCCTCCCTTAAAATCAAATCGAAGAGTTCTTGGAGTTGGGCATGCGATTGGAAGGTGTGGCAACGCCCCCACAAATCGACCGGAGCCGCGAGGTGTTGTTTCGCCCCCGCCCCCGCGAGGCAGAGGAAATACTTGGTCATCTTTTCCCGCGTGGTTTCCATCCGCACCGGCAACCCCGGCCCATAGGCGAATACACTCCCCGGAGCCAAAGGAACCGGCGCGTCGTTCCCAAACTGTAATTCCCCGCTCCCCGAAGCCACATATTCCAAGGTTACAAACGGGTAGGTTCGGCGCTGCACCCGGTAATCGGCCGAACAGTATTCTTTCCCGCCAAACGCCACCGCGAGAGGGCCTCGGTGCCGCGCACTTAACTCCAAAAAGAAATAGTCCCCCGGCACCTTACCGTGCAGGAGTCGCCGTTCCGAAGGCGTGGACGGAACCACCGGACTGTAAGTTTTATCCATGTCGAATGAATGAATGTCCATTTTCAGGGCAAATTTAAACCCTATAATTGGGGAACCTCGCTACACCACACCCCCAATCTAAAAATCATTAATATCCATGAAAGCCAACGCTGCCCTGCCTTCCGTAGTCCTTATCGCCAATGGCGACCTTCGCGTCACCGCCAACCAAAAATGTTGGCCGGCTCAGGCGGCGATGGAGCGTCAACTGACCCAAACCTTGGCAAAGCTAGGTTGGAAGTTGACTCGAGCGCATCCCTATAAGCCCAAGGTAAAACACGGGTTCATCGGCTCGCAAAAGGAAGGCATGGCGGTCTTCGCCAAGATTGACCCCGAGGCGCCACTCATTGTCGCCGAAAGCGTTTGGCAGTATTCCCACCACATCCTGCACGGACTGATCTCGCATCGCGGCCCCATCCTCACCGTCGCCAACTGGTCAGGCACCTGGCCGGGCTTGGTCGGCATGCTCAATCTGAACGGTTCGCTCACCAAAGCGGGGGTCAAATACTCCACCCTGTGGTCCCTCGATTTCACCGACGACATGTTTTTGCAGGGACTACAACGCTGGCTAAAAACCGGGGCCGTTTCCCACCCCACCGCTCACGTGCAAAAACTGGCCAAGGCCTCGGTGCCCACCCGGGCCCGACGCACCGCGATCACCCTCGCCCAAGAACTGCGCACGCACAAAGCCATCATGGGCGTCTTCGACGAGGGCTGCATGGGCATGTATAACGCCATTATTCCCGACGAGCTCCTGTTCTCCACCGGTGTCTACAAGGAACGTCTCTCCCAATCCGCTCTCTACTACGAGGCCACTCAGGTTACCGAGGAGGAAAGCCAAGCCGTCTACGCTTGGCTCAAGGCCAAGGGCATGACCTTTCACGTCGGCACCGACGAGCAAACCGAACTGACCGAAGCTCAGATTCTGGCCCAATGCCGCACCTACATCGCGGCCCTGCGCATCGCCGATGAGTTCGGTTGCGATACGATTGGCATACAATATCAGCAGGGCCTTAAAGATCTGTTGCCCGCCTCCGACCTCACCGAGGGATTGCTGAACA
>CAXBOL010000132.1:0-8921 GCA_963977295.1 uncultured Opitutaceae bacterium | reverse complement strand
AAACCGCTTTCAGTGAGACTGTCTATACTGCTCTTGACTCTGTTTCTGGCGGGCACGGCCGGGGCACAACTCCAACCTTTCACCCTCCCGTGGAACGACCGCGCCGCGACCGTCACCGACCTTTCGGCACTCAACTCACCTATCCCCATTTCGGCCAACTGGATGACCCCGACGGCCAACGGACATCTCTCGCGCGACGGCCGAAGAGAGCGGATCCTCGGCGTCAACATTACTGCTGATTCCGCCTTCCCTCGTATCGAGGACGCCGATGCGATTGCCGCCCGCCTCGCCAAGTTCGGTTTCAACTCCGTGCGTTTTCATCATCTCGAAGCCCCATGGGCGGCGGACAAAGTGCTGATCGACTACGAGCTCGCCAGTAACAACCAACCCATCGGCCGAAGTCGCCAACTCAATCCCGAGCGACTCAATCGCCTGCACCACTTTATCGCCCGTCTCGCCGACCACGGGATCTATGCCGATATCAACCTCCTCGTTTCCCGGCAATTTTTCCCCGACGATGGGTTTCCCTCCGAAATTGCTCAGTTGGAATGGAAGGACCAACAGGTGCTGAGTTTCTTCGATCCGCACATGCTCGCCCTGCAAAAGGAACATGCCACCAACTTGCTCTCCGCGCCCAACCCTTGGCGCAACAACACCCCGATGCGTTCCGATCCTGCGGTGGCCTTCGTCGAAATTCTCAACGAATACGGCTACCTCCAAGCGTGGCACGACGGCACCTTGGACGATCTTCCAGCCGTCTTCGCCGCCACCTATCGCACCCACTGGAACACTTGGCTGGCCACGCAATATTCCACCACCGCTGCCATGCTCGCCGCCTGGGGATCGATCGACGAACCGTTTGGTCCCCAACTCCTTACCAACGCTAACTTTGCCTCCGGTGCCACGGGTTGGAACTTCGAACAACATCAAGGCGCCGTCGGCACCGCCACCCCCACCAGCGACTTCACGGGCAACAAACCCGCCCTCCGGATTCAGGTCACCACCGGCGGATCGGCCAATTGGCACATCCAGTTGAATCAAGCCGGCCAGTCCTTGAGCGTCGGCCAGATTTACACCGTTTCGTTCTGGGCTCGCGGCGACAACGCCCAACCTCTGAGCGCCGTGATCGGACGGGCCGGTCCCTCTGACTACAGCGGTCTCGCTTCAATCGCGAGTGCTACGCTCACCGACACGTGGAAAAAGTTTACCACCAGTTTCATCGCTCCTGCCAATGAGCCCTCCGTTCGCCTCAATTTTGGAGGCTTCGGCAACCGCACCGGATCGGTTTATCTCGCCGAGGTTTCATTCACCACCGGAGGCCAGGCGGGATCCCTTCCGGCCAACACTTCGCTTGAGTCCCGCAGCATTCCGCCGGTGCCGAAAACGGGTGGGATCAGCGCGCCCACCGCGGGGCAGCTCCGTGACTGGTTTCGCTACTTGATCGCCTCCGACCGGGCCTATTGGGCTGAAATGTATCGATTTATCCACGACGACATTGGCTACCCGGGAATCGTGTTCGGCACCATTGGAGCCAACAGTCCGCCGGGCGTCCAGGCCGACCTCGACGCCGTTGACTCGCATTTCTACTGGCAGCACCCGCTCTTTCCCGGCACGGCCTGGGATCCGGTCAACTGGACGCTGACCAACACTTCGATCGTGAACACCTTCGCCAATCACTACGGCGTCCTCGCGGGCCAACGCGTGAAGGGGAAACCGTTCTTCTGCACCGAATATCAGCACCCGTCGCCGGGCACGTTTTCGGGGGAAGGTCCCGTCACCGTGGGAGCCTACGCCGCGCTGCAAGATTGGGACGGCGTGTGGTTCTTCGACTACGGCGAGGGCCTCGACGAGTGGAATCGCGCCTTCGTTTCCGGCTTTTTTGCAATGGACACGCACCCTTCCAAAATGGCCAATCACCTGCTCGCCGCGATGCTGTTTCGACGCGCCGATATCAGCCCGGCCCACGAGGAGATTGACGTTGGGTTCGATGACGCCACCCAACTGGAAGCCACATCGAAACACGGCAGTGCTTGGCAGGTCGGGGACGCTCGTCACCTCGGTCTGTCCAGTCGTCAGGCCCTCGAGTCCCGGATCGCCCTCGATCCGACCAAGCCCTCGGGCCCCCTCCCGAGTGCCCCGGCTGGGGACGTGTTGATCGCGGACAACGGCCAACTCGTTTGGGATCTATCTCGCGGCAACCAGGGCATCCAAAAAATCGATACCGCCCACACCAAGGCCGTCATCGGTTACGCCGCACAACGTTCGTTCGACCTCGACGATTGGGTGATTCGTCCGGGCACCAACCAAAACGACTGGTTGACCGCCGGCATTACGCTCATTTCGGGCGAACACCTGAAATCCGCCCAGGGGTTTCGGGCCCTCGTTGTCACCACGGGCAACGTCGAAAACACCGGCCAAGAATGGACCGACGCCACCAAAACCAGTTTAGGCAACCAGTGGGGCACCGCGCCGACCTTGATTGAGGTGGTATCCCTGCAGATTGACCTGCCGTTCGCAGCGTCCCGGGTCTCCGTGTGGGCACTCGACCCCATCGGAGCCCGAACCACCGCTCTGACCGCCGTCAGCCTCGGCGAAGGCGCTCGACTCCAACTTGGCAATTCCGGGACCACGTTGTGGTATGAAATCGAAGTCGCCCCTGACCCGCTCCTTGCCGCGCCCCAGATCACCTTGCACCCCACCCCACGAGTCCTACCTCCTGACGCTTCTGGCCTACTCCAAGTCGAAGCCAGTGGTCGAGCCCCGCTCTCCTACCAATGGGCCCGCAATGGGGTGCCTCTGGCCTCATCAAACGCAGCCACGCTGACTCTTTCCCCGGTCTCCACGACAAACGCCGGCAGCTACACCGTCATCGTCAGCAACGCCCTCGGCAGCGTCACCAGTCGACCCGCTCAGGTCGTAGTCACGGCCTCACCGCCCCCGTCCACTGGCTTGCTCAACCTTTCAACTCGCACCAACACCGGCGTGGGTTCGGCCGCCCTCACGCCTGGATTCGTGCTCGCGGGTTCAGGCCAAAAAGAAGTGCTCATTCGCGCCGTCGGTCCCGGGTTAGCCCAGTTCGGACTCACCGACCACGCCACCGATCCTGCCATCGAATTATTTGAGTCCACGTCGGGCACCAGCACCCGCGTAGGTGAAAACGACAACTGGTCCGTCTCCGCCATTGGCGACGCCTTCACCCGCGCCGGCGCGTTCTCCATTACCCCGGGCAGCGCCGACTCCGCCCTCCTCACTTCCATTGGTCCCGGGGTCTACTCCGCCCCCGTCACCGATCGCGATAACTCAGGCGGGGTGGCCATCGTGGAACTCTACGATCTCGCTAACTCATCCCCGGACCTGCGGGTGCGAAATCTTTCCGCCCGTGGATTTGTGTCCACCGCCGACAATCCGCTCATTGCTGGATTTGTCATTCCCGGCTCCACTCCGCGCCAAGTCCTGATCCGTGCAATTGGTCCCACTCTGGGCTCATTCGGAGTCGAGGGAGTGCTGGCCGACCCTCAACTTGAGGTCGTGCAACTCGCCACCGGGAACGTGATGCAACGTCTCGCCGCCAACGACGACTGGTTTCGCTCCGCCAACGCGGCCGACATCGTCGCAACTTCACGAACTCTCGGCGCGTTTCCGCTGGGCCCGATTTCGCTTGATTCCACGGTGTTGGTCGAACTCGAACCCGGTGTCTATTCCGCCATCGTCCGCGGCGCCGACAACACCACGGGTATCGCGCTCGTGGAAATCTACGAGGTGGATTAAACCGTCCCTTTGCGTCCGATGGGTAAGGCATCGGCAACGCCACCCCACGGCGCGCGTTTACTTTTTCCGTGTCTTCCGTCCGACGAGCGCGCAAAGTCTGACCTCCATGTCTGCTGAACTCGCTCAACTCGTCACGTCTATTGCCCAACGCGCTCGCGCCGCGTCCCATATTTTGGCGACCACCTCGACCGCCCAAAAAAACGCCGCCCTCGAGAAACTCGCCGAGCTGATTCCCGCTGCCGCCGACCAACTTTTTACGGCCAATCAAGTCGACCTGACCGACGCCGCGGCCAACGGCCTGTCCGCCTCCCAAATCGATCGCCTCACGCTCACGCCCGCGCGCCTTGAACAGCTGGCCGAATCCGTTCGCCAAGTCGCCCTGCTCCCCGATCCCGTCGGCACCGCCCTTGATCGCTGGACTCAGCCCAACGGCCTTCAATTCGAAAAGCGCCGCGTGCCCATCGGTGTCATCGGCATCATCTACGAAGCCCGCCCCAACGTCACCATCGACTGTGCCATCCTCTGCTTGAAATCCGGCAACGCCGCCATCCTGCGCGGGGGTAAGGAAATTTTTCACACCAACACCGCGTTCGCTGTCCTCATCGCCGAAGCCCTCGCGTCCGCCGACTTGCCCGCCGATGCCGTGCAACTCATCCCGACAACCGATCGAGCCGCCCTCAACACCCTGCTGAAACTCGACGAATTGATCCACTGCATCATCCCGCGCGGGGGCGAGGGACTGATCCGATTCGTGGCGTCCAACAGCACGATTCCCGTGATCAAACACTACACGGGGGTTTGCTGCATCTACCTCGATAAAGCCGCTGACTCCACCTTGGCACAGGCGATCACCGTCAACGCCAAGACCCAACGCCCCGGTGTCTGCAACGCCGCCGAACAACTCCTCATCCACGCCGAGGCCGCGCCGACCCTGCTGCCCTTGGTCGCCGAATCGCTCCGCGAAGCAGGAGTCGAACTGCACGCCGACGAACGCGCTGCCGACATTCTTACCGCCCATGATTTGATTCACGTCGCGGCCACCGCAGACGATTTCAAAGCCGAATTCCTTGCGCTCACCATGGCGGTGCGGATCGTCGACTCACTCGAAGACGCCATCACCCAAATCAATCGAGATAGCAGCGGTCACAGCGAAACCATCGTCACCTCCGATGCCGCGGCCGCCGCCCGTTTTCAGGCCGCCATCGACAGTTCCGCCGTGTTTTGGAACGCATCCACCCGGTTCAACGATGGATTCGAGTTCGGCTTCGGCGCCGAAATCGGCATTAGCACCGACCGCCTGCACGCTCGGGGTCCCATGGGTCTGCCTGAGTTGTGCTCCTACAAATACGTCGTGACCGGCACGGGGCAGATCCGCACGTAAATCGCCTGCGCCACCAGCCGGGTAATTGAATTCACTTTCCGGTCCTGCAGCTTGCCTATCTTCCGTATCCGAATTCCTTTCTCAAAAGTGGGCAGTTAAACGATTTTGAACCCTTTTTCCCCACCCGGGGTCTAAACCCAACATGCCAGACGTCCGTTCCAGTTTAATCTTCGCCTTGGCCCTCGCCCTGCCCCTCAGCGCCCAGGAGGACACGAGCTCGCGCAAACGTGCGATCTCCGACAACCTTGCCGCCGCGTTGGCGGACACGATGCCCAAATACAACCCGCCTACCGCAGAACAGATCGAGGCCGAGAAAAACTTTTTCGACGATCTGCCGCAGCCCAAGAATGGCATCATCCGGCTACCTACCGTCGTCGTCGAAGGCAACCGGCCCCCGATCTTTACTGAGCGCGAAGTGAATACCGACAAGGGATTGCAACGCATCGCCGTGAAGCGCTATTTCGGCGAAGCCTCCCAAGCTCTCAACAAATACCATATCCCGTTCCTGACGAAATCCAATGAGGAGATCGCCATGCAAATGTGGCAGGAAGATGAACGTCTGCGCCTAATCACTGACTTCGATGATCAGGCCGAAAAGGCCCGCGAGTTTGGCGACGAAGCCGCCGCCAAAGAAATCAAAGCACTCTCCAACGACGCGCTCGGACGCCGGGCTTACCTGCCCGATGCATCGGCCCTGAATCGAGATACGAAGGGTAATTAACCCAATCTCCCCCGCCATGCGACGACTCGCATTACTCGGAATACTAATCGGCGCGGTCTGCCCCCTCGACGCCGCCGAAGTCATCGCTTCCGATTCCCCGGTGCCCGCGCCGGCCCGGACCAAGGCTCTTTCGCCAACGCTATCCGCCGCTCTCACCGCGAAACTGCCCGCTTTCAATCCACCGGGCAATGCGGATAAATCAGACGAGGATGCGGACGATTTTGACCTGCCCGTTCCCCGCAATGGCATCATCCGGCTGCCTCGCGTAGTCGTAGAAGGCAACCGTCCGCCGGTCTTCACCGAACGTGAAATCTACACCGACAAGGGTTTGGCAGATCTCGCCGTAAAACGCTATTTTACTGACACGGGACTCGCCCTGAATCGCTACCGGCTTCCGCTGGTCGGCATGACCAAGGAGACTTATGCCCTCATGCTGTGGCAACAGGATCGCCGCCTCGGCCAAATCCGCGAGTTCAGCGAACAAGCCACCCTCGACGAAGCACTTGGCGAAGAGGACCGGGCCGCCGAATTACGTGACTTGGTCAACGACGCGCTCGGCCAACCGCCGTTGTTCCACGGGGTCCATCGCGCGGTCTACCGCGACGCCCGCGGCCAGTAATACCAACGTCCCCTAGCGAATAGACTTTAACGCCAAGACACGGAGGCGCAGAGATATCATATAAGCATTACCCCATTACAGCTTTGCGTGCTTACCGGCTTGGCGGCTTGGCGTTGAAAGTAGTCTATTTTGATCGGACTATGGGGCTAAATCAGCTGCCCGCCAAAAGCTCCGCGATAATCGCGTCGCGTTCTGACTCCAACGACACCGTCGCCGCCACCGGAGTGCGCCGCGCCCGAGCATACCAATACCCGGCATTACCAATATCACCTTCTTTACGATGGAGATACGCGTGCACCCAATCACCGGAGCGACTGTGGGCTTCCTGCGCAACGTCATGAGCGCGATCCCAATTCCCCTGCAGATCGTGCCACAGGGCCTGCAGCGCCAGATCGAGAGCCAAGGGGTCGGAAAGCGTTTTAAATTCTGCCAAATCCATTCTCCTGACCTGAAGGCACCTTTCCTGAAAGGCAACCCTTGCGCCGCCCCTCCGTTACAACTTTCTTGAGGTGTCTACGACAACTTTCACCGATGTCCTCCGCGCTCTCCGATTCACTCCTCAAACGCCTGTCTTGGGACGACCTCGACCTCGCCTATGTGCGACGGTTGGTCGAAATGGCGCGCGACGAAGATTTGGCCGGCCTCGGCCTGAGAACCCGCCCCACCGCCACTGGCGACCGCTCGACCGCCGCGCTCGCCTCCGCGCCCCGGATCTCGCAGGCAAACTTAGTCGCCCGCGAAGCAATGATCGTGTGCGGCCTCCCCCTCCTTTCGCTGATTCTGAATACCTACGGGTCGCAATGTGCAGTGCAACTACGGACCCGGGACGGCACCCAATTGTCTCGAGGAGAAATTCTGGCTACGATTTCTGGTGATCCCCGCACCTTGCTCACCGCCGAGCGTGTCGCCCTCAATTTCCTCCAACGACTCTCGGGCATCGCCACCCAGACTCACCGTTTCGTGCAAGCTCTCGGCGAGGGGCGCACCCGCCTGCTCGACACCCGCAAAACCACTCCCGGCTACCGCATGCTGGAGAAATATGCCGTAGCTTGTGGCGGCGGTTGGAACCATCGTCTCGGCTTGTTCGACCGCGTCATGTTGAAGGACAACCACCTGGCTCTGCTGGGATCGACCGACGACTTGCCCTCGGCCGTGACCCGAGCCCGGCAGGCCGCCCCCGATCTACCCGTCGAGGTCGAGGTGGACCGCCTCGACCAAATTCCCCCGGTGCTGGCGGCCGGGGCCGATGTCATCCTCCTCGATAATTTCCCTCCCGAACGCATTGTTGAAGCCATCGCCCTGATCAAAGGTCGTGCCCTTACGGAGGCCAGTGGCGGCATCACGCTGAAGTCGCTCCCTCACTTCGCCGGACTGGGTCTCGATTTCGTATCCACCGGTGCCTTGGTGCATCAAAGTATCTGGGTCGATATCGGCCTCGACTGGCCCGCATGAAAACCCCGCGTTCAGAACTGACCATCTTGCGAGCCATGTTGGCCGCGGGCGACGGATTTGTGTCCGGCAGTGCCCTTGCCCAAGAACTGGGGATGAGCCGCGTGGCAATTTGGCAGCACATGGAGAAATTGCGCGAACAGGGCTTCGTTTTCGAGGCGGTTCGCTCACGTGGGTATCGCCTAATCTCCCGACCTACTTCGCTTATACGCTCTCAATTGAAGCGCGGCTGGCCGGCACCATCCGTTGTAGTATCGTGGCGTTGGATACGGTCGACAGCACCAACGACGAAGCCATGCGTCGCGTGAGCCAAGGCGGCACCACCCCGCTGGTGGTCATCGCGCATGAACAAACCAAGGGCCGCGGTCGCATGGGTCGCGAGTGGTTGAGCGAACCCAACGGCAATCTCTACATCACCTTCGCACTGCAACCACAGGTGGCCCCGGGTCGGTTGGCCACGATCACCCCTTGGATTGGAGTCAACCTCTGCCACTTCATCGCCAACTACTGCCGCATCTCCCCCCAGATCAAATGGCCCAACGACCTCATGCTGCACGGCCGCAAAGCGGGAGGTATTCTCACCGAGGCGCGCATCGACACTGACCGGATTCGCGACTTGGTCATTGGCTTTGGTCTCAATTTAACGCGTCCCTCCACGGGTTGGAGCGGCGAACTCGCGACCCGCGCCATTGCCTTGAGCGAAGTCTGTCCCGATCCCATCGACGTCAACCATTTCGCCGCCGCACTGATTGGACGAGTGCTCCGCGCGTGCGAGGAGTTTACCGCCCATCGTCACACCGACGAACTGCTGCGATTATGGCGCCGTTTCGACAGCTTGTATGATCGGGAAATCACGTTGATGCACGGCACGGAGGCGGTCACCGGCGTCGCCCAAGGTATCGACTCCGATGGTTCACTCTTGCTCCGCATTGGCTCCGGAGCCCCCCAACGCTTTCACGCGGGCGAAGTCACGCTCTCCCGCC
>CAXBOL010000131.1:0-8943 GCA_963977295.1 uncultured Opitutaceae bacterium | reverse complement strand
CTGAGATCATTTCGAAAAGCCCTGGCGTGGAACTCAGTGCATGTTCG
Source organism: uncultured Opitutaceae bacterium (assembly GCA_963977295.1). Taxonomy (GTDB): domain Bacteria; phylum Verrucomicrobiota; class Verrucomicrobiia; order Opitutales; family Opitutaceae; genus Actomonas. The sequence continues at coordinate 8,896 of CAXBOL010000131.1, read as the reverse complement.
CACGACTATCCGGCTCTAGGCTCCCACGGGGGGCGTGAAACTTTCTTCATCAAGCTGGCGAAACCGGGTCGAACTATCTCGCTGTTAATGACGCGGACGAATCCATGCGTGAAGGCGATGCGCATGAGTTCACCTCGATGACTGATCCCCAGCTTGGTATGCAGTCGCTTACGATGACTCCTCACAGCCGCCGTTGACATGCCCAGACGACCCGCAGCTTCAGCATCATCTGAACCGTCTCCAATCGCACCCATCACGAGTTGTTCCTTTGCGGTGAGATTCCGAATCAACTCCACCGCCGAAGTTTCGACCGAATGCAAGAGCTCGTGAAATGAGGGACTTAGGTAATATCCACCAGAAAGAACGAAATCCAGCGCATGCGACAATTCTTCCAATCCTGCTTCAACCGGATCAAGTAATCCATTGAGCGTGATTTCGCGCAGAAGCGAAATTATGTGAATCTCACGACAGGCGGTCACAATCAAGACCCGGCTCGCACTGCGGGACGAAACAACCCCTTCCAGCCATTCCAAGGAATCACCGTCCCTGAACCCAACGCCGCAAACGAGTAAGTCGCAGCGGCCCAAGGCGTGCATCACGGCTTGGGCCTCAGTGAGGCTGCCGACTTGGTTCACTTCTGCATTTCGCAGACTATTTTCTATGTTCTGCTTTAAGCATTCACCATACAATCTATCCTCTTTCGCGACGACTATTCTAAGTGAGTTGGATGAATCCAATTGAGGGGACGCGGTTAAAAGCATGGCAGAATTAGAACTGATTTCAGACGGGCTAGATCCATCGATATCTGTTCAATATAGGGAATTCACCCTAATTTACTATAGACGGATCTGCATCTGATTTACTGAGGTATTTTAGGATCTAGACATAGGGTATACTACCTAATTTTGAAGAGTAGGGGCAGCGTTTAGCCGAACCCAATGTCGCAGAAAAGAAATTTCATTCAACCAGTAAGGTTTCGATAAAATTGTATGCAAGAACGAATTTAGACCTATTTAACAGGTCTATTTAGACCCATGGTCTAGACCTAAAATGACTCATTCTTGGGCTTTCCTCAAAATTCGGTTTTCGTAGGGTAACTCCAACCGGTTGAGCTCCCCACGCCGCTCGCAGCAAACCTACTACCCCCGAGACCGAATTCGATAATATTACAATGCCGATAATTCCTCTCCGTCCAAACTTGTATTCACTTTATAATCACTAGCCTAAAGATGGCTGTCTGAATTTTCGGAAAATCCTCAAAACTAAAACCACTAGTTCGAAATAAATTATTCGAGATTCATTCAATATTTGTCGTGTAGTATTCGGTATATACTCGCCGAAGGAGAAGTAGACTGGGCTTAAACAATTCCCTCCCCACATCGGATTAATCCCGCAAGACGAAGTCCCTACTCCACCTTCTGTCCACCCTCCCCGCCTGAAGGAAAACCCACCCCACTGCCTTCCATGCCTACCACCCAGTTTCATCGCCCCGAGGACGTGCGTGACTCCATCGAGAGTCTTCTGGGGGCGCATGGGAACAACCGTCCTTTCATCTACTGGTCCCTGCTCGTCGTCACCCTTGCCGCGCTCTCCGCCCTTCCCATTGTCAAAGTGGATATGTCCGTCGGAGCCCCCGGCCAGATTAGGCCTGCGGTGGAACGCTTGGTAGTTTACCCCGCCATAAGCGGACGAATCTCCGAATTCCTGGTCGCCGACAACCAACTCGTGCAGGCGGGAGATCCGCTGCTGGTGATCGATTCATCCGCATTGCAGGCTCGCATCTCCCAGAATCTCGCTGAACGCGAAAAAAACACCCGCGCACTCACCGACTTGCAGACCCTGCTCGGACCGGACGCTTGGCCCGCAGTGCTCGACCCATCTGCGCCCGAACTCCCGGAGATTCCTCCACTCGCCCGCGCCAACTCTCCACGGTCGACCGGAACAGACCTCTCCCTCCCCTTATTCACCCCTCAATACCTCCGCCAGCACGCGGTGCTCCAGAGCGATTTAGCCCGGCTATCCCTCCAGCGCTCCAAGGTGATGCATGACCTTGTTCGCTCGAAATCCCTCCATGAAAAGGGACTCATCACTCAGCAGGAATTCGAACAGCAGGAGTATGCCGTGCGCACCGTCGAACGCGAATTTCAGCTCATCGTGCAGCAAACGCTGAGTCGCTGGCAATCCGAACGCCTGGAACGCGAATTGAAAGACACTGCCCTTGAAAGCGAGCGCGAGCAACTCACCCAACAAGCCGCCCTTTACACGGTTCGCGCCCCCATCAACGGCACCGCGATCGGATTCACCGGCCTGCATGCCGGACTCTTCCTGCCCGCCGACCAGCGCATCGGCGAAATCTCTCCCACCGCCGCGCTGCAGGCCGACGTCTATCTCAGCCCTCGAGACGTGGGATTCGTCAAAACGGGCCAGACCACCAAACTCCAAATCGACGCTTTTCCCTACACTGAGTGGGGAATGATTACCGGCCGAGTGCGCAGTATTTCCCAGGACTTCGTGCAACTCGGTCAACAAATCGCGTTCAAGGCCGTGATCGACCTCGATGCGACCCAACTCAATTCGGCCACCGGCACTGCGGTCGACCTACGCCGCGGTATGACCATCCGCGCCCGGTTCGTGCTCCAGCGTCGCACTCTTTTCAACGTCCTCTTCGGCAAGATGAGTGACTCCCTCGACCCTCGGGCCAATTCGCCGACCACCTGAAAGCCATGCCCGACTTTCGCCAACATGATGTGACTGACTGCGGGGCTGCCTGCCTTGCCTACGTGTTCCATCAGCATGGTTTGCGCATGTCGATCTCTGCCATCCGCCGTCAAGCGGGCACCAACCGCAGCGGCACCACTGCCCTGGGCCTCGTCGACACCGCTAAAAACCTCGGCTTCGAAGCCAAAGGCGTCCGTTGCCGGATCGACGATTTGCGTATGATCACTTTACCGGGAATTGCCCATGTGCACACCCCGCAAGGACTCGCCCATTTTGTGGTCGTGTGCTCCGTGAGTAAAAAATCCCTCCAGGTAATGGATCCCGCCGTGGGAAAAGTGGAGAAGTGGCCGCTGGATCGGTTCCTCGCTGGATGGACCAACGTTTTTCTCATTCTCGCGCCAACCGTGGATTTCCGCCCTCGGCAGGAAACCCAGAGCGCTTGGACGCGCCTCCTGCAGCTCCTCCGTCCACAAAAGGCCGTGCTGTTTCAAGCGTTCGTGGGTGTGGTGCTCACCACGATCCTGTCCCTTTCGACTGCCATCTTTATCCAGAAGATCGTCGACAACGTCATCGTCGACGGAAACCGGAACCTGCTGCGACTGCTCGGCGTGACCATGCTGCTTATTTTGGGTGCCCGCGTCCTGATCGGCTACTTTCAATCGATCCTGCTGCTCAAATCAGCCCAGCGCATCGATGCCGGGTTAGTCCTCGGCTACTACCGCCACCTCATGCGACTGCCCCAGTCGTTCTTCGACACGATGCGAGTAGGTGAGATCACCTCCCGGATGCGCGATGCAGTGGCCGTGCGGGAGTTCCTCAACGGCACTATCCTCAATCTCATTCTCAATCCGTTAATCCTGATCGTCGCGCTAGCCGCCATGTTTGCCTATTCATGGCGGCTGGCGTTGTTCTCCCTCGCGCTCATCCCGGCCAACGCCCTCGTCTACTTTGCCTCCGACTGGCTCAACCGACGCTACCAGCGCGAAATCATGGAGCGCTCGGCCGATTTCGACTCCCAGATGGTTGAATCGCTCCACGCGATGTCCGTCGTGCGCAGTTGCGGCCTAGAAGAAGAAATGGGCTTCCGCAGCGAAACCCGTCTAGTGCGCCTGCTCAAACGCGTGTGGGTCGCGGGACGAGCTGGCAGTGCGATCAACTCCTCCGGTGGATTCATCACCCAGGCCTACTCGATCGGCCTGCTATGGATCGGCGCCGGTCTCGTGCTGGATTCACAACTCATTGCCGGAGAACTCACGCCAAGCAACGCTCCGTTTTATATATCTAAGTAGAAATCAAATCCATAACATAAAACCAAAAGCTTTCTTTTCGCTTCATCATGAAAATTAATATTCACTCCGCTATTTTGCTCACCGTTATTTCCGTTTTTGCAAGAGCTCAAACCAGCCACTTCAACTCACCTTATAATATTTACTCCTATGACTTAACAAGAGAAGTTGGTCGGAATTCTGATATAGGAAAACAGATTGCCACGATCTACGATAGAATGGCTGATGAAATTGGAACTCGGAGTCAAATTAATGTCAATTGGACAAATGGAACTGCGAGTGCCAGTGGTTCTGTGGGTTTTAAGAGGGCAATTGCGATCGATCTCACATCAGGATCACGAGTGGGAGTTAATGCTCAAGTGTTAACAGTCGATTTCAGTGGATCAGTTGGCACCACGGAAACGAATCAAACGTCTTTTATGCCAAAAGTGGTAAATCTCGGAGGTGGAATTGCAAGAATTGAAATGGAATATACCATTACGCTGAAAACCACTTCGGGGCTGACTCAAATTTCGGGAACCCTCTTCATCGGCTCGGTTTCTTTGTCAGAACCCAATGCTATCTACCGCGCGAGCGATAGTGATACACCGATTTATCAATTGAATCTGGGGTGGATCTCTCAAAATGCCTCAATACCCCTGTTTGAAACAAGTTGGACTAGTTCTTATGAAACATGGGACGGAACTCATTTGACAATTCACAATGTCTCAATTTCCGTCATTCAAACTAGTTCTCGCAGTTCAGGACCAAGAAACGCAAGGGAGGAGTAAACTGACCCCACCAATTGTTGAACTATGAAAATTTCTAAACCAAACGGATATTGGGTAATTGGATTAATAATTCTACTCATATCGAGCCTATCATACCTCGGAGGGAAAGCCGGCACGACTAAGTCAGTCGAGAAAATTGAGACAAATCAGTCAGAAACCCTGAATAGGTATGATGAGCCTGATGCGATTGCGAATCAGTCAACTTTAAATTATAAGGATAAAAGATTTACAAATTCCGATTATAAACTTTTCAAATCAGTCACCACCGTAATTGATTCAGCAAGTATTGTCGATTTTCAACTAAGTGACCAAGAGCTTGAATCAATTGAACTGAGCGTGTTTGAATTTAAAATTCTGATGAACGAAATACTTGAAAAGCGCGCAATCGTTGAAAAACACGGCTCTAATAGATTAATTAAAATTGTTGGTGACACTGCTGTTGCAGACCAGTTACGTGCCAAATTTGATAGCAATATAGAATCTAAAATCGGGAAAACAAGATGGGAAGAAATCAAAACGGGGATGCCCTTCAAATCGATCGAAAAAATTCTAGATCACTGGGGTAAATATCCGATAGTTTTTCGAGTCGAACCGCCCGTGAGGGTGACTGACGATTATTCTACCGTGGCATTTGAAAAAACCACCGGCGGGCAATCAACTTGGTTAAACTACACATATGGGTTACCGTATCTGCGAGCAGTTTATGGTGATTTCGCATCGACTCTCATCGGCAAATGAATTTAAGCGAGAATCAAGTAGGTAGCTCGGCCAAACTTCGGCAAATGAGAAGTGGGTCCAAAGACGTCATAGCTCGGTGTTAACGGGGAACAACCACCGGCCTCCTCACTTCGTAGCTACCTTACATGAGCATTTATTCGTTTCCAACAAATCACACACTACTCGCCGCTCCGTTTCAAATACGACAGCCCGTGTTAAACATATCATCCGGTCCTCATTCATTAAACCACTGAAGGCTGAGTCCTGACACCGTTGATCTCACCCAGCCCACTTCCCTGCCTGATGTATCCCCAAATGAAAACTCTGTTCCGAAAATTTGTAATCAGCCGGGATATAGACTTCGGTCCGGCTATCGCGATAGGCGTCGCCTTGGCCATGACGACCACGGTCGCGGTCGGTGTTTCCGTCTGCTTGACGCTGCTTTTGTTCTCGAAACCAAGAGATGTGGGAATTTCGTGGACAGCATACGCTCGCCGGATCGGAGTCGCACTGGCGGTCGGCATTTCGGTTTATATCATCGGTGAAGTCATCACCCATTGGTCGGCATTTAAGGAAGGGTTCTACCAAGGTTTCCATCGGCAGTGACAATCGCCGTCATTCGACCGGGCCATATTCTCGTCACGACGACACCAAGCCCCCTCGGCCTTGGTTCCTGATCGTTTTCTTTAGCGTTCGAGGGATTCCTTTTGGTGGTCATCAAACCATCTCGCTACGACCTTTTTCGACATCGAGCGAAGCGGCTCGCTTCATACCAATCACCGCTTGGATTTAGACTTCAACGCTAAGTCGTGGAGCCGCATAGTTGAGTAGCAAGTTATTCAACTGCCTATCTTTGCGCTCTTACCAGCTTGGTGACTTCCTGTCCTCCGACCGTGTCCCCCATAGCCTCGGCGAAGGGGGATGCGTTAAAATTGGTCTGATTCAATCGGGCTGCTGGTGGCACACGGGACTAAGTCACGAGGAGCACGTAAATGTTGGTGATGATCGAAACGAGGATCAAATAGCCGACGGTGATCAGCAGAGTCGCAGCGATGGCTCGGCCCCAACCGGGGCCCAAGACGCGACGATAGACCCAAGTTTGGTAGACCAAGTAGCCGACACCATTCACGAACCCGAAGGGTGGCCACAGCACGGTAAGTGGGAGTGACACCAGATACCACACGGTGGTCACCCCAAAAATGAATGCATTCAGCGCGAGATGCTCGACGATGTTGTAGGCTCGTTTCCAATACAGCACCCGTGTCACCAGCGCCATGAGGGGCAAGGTGCCCAAGAGAATCAGGTTGTAGTTTCGCTTAAAAAACTCGCCGGCCTGAGCGGAGATATCCGCGTTGCTGCCGGCCTGGTCCGGCGAACCTAGGGCCCCAAACATATCGAACTGATAGTTGGCAAAGGTGGCCGCCGCCGTGAGCACCATGACGATCTTCAGCGGATTGCTGAACTTCAATCGATCTGCGCCAAGATACGCTTCAAACGAGGCCCGGGGCCGTCGCAAAAATTGCCCCAGTGTATACCCAAACCCCTGCTCCAAACTGAACGCCCCCAAGCTCGCATCCCACAAGACCCGTAGATCGAGTCGCTTGAGGGTATGCGTGACCACAACCGTCTGCTCCGATGCCGGCGTGGCCGGGAAATCCGATTGCGCGCCTGACTTGGGTGGCGTTGCCGAGACCGATTGCGATTTCCCCATGCGCGCAGTCTCAAAAACTAAATCCGCCGCGCGATAAAAAATTCAACATGCGCCAATCTTCCGCCTCTCGCCAGCCCTTCAGCCAAACAGACTAAACGGCTCCAATTCATAGTCGGGGAACACCGTGCCCAACCCTCCGATACCCGCCGCCGCGCCATGCTGGGTCAGCACGGGCGCGAGTACGTTGCGGTAATTATTCCAGACCGGCAGATCGCCATAACCCTCCAGCAGTCCCCTCTTCTCCAAAACGTCCGGATTCAACCCGTGCCAGACTCCGAGCACGCGACCGCCTTGCACGCCTCCCCCCAATACCCACAGCGCCGAACCGCGTCCGTGATCGGTGCCAAACGCCGAGTTCTCTTCGACCGTGCGACCAAATTCGGTCATCACCACGACGGTGGTCGTCGCCATGCGCGGCCCCAAGTCTTGGCGAAACGCCCCCAAGCCTGCCGCCAATTTTGCGGCCAATCCTTCGACTTGCCCCTGCTGTCCAAAGTGGGAGTCCCATCCGGCCAGATCGATCGAGGCGGCCTCGAGTCCGACCTCCGCCTTGATGAGCCGCGCCAGTTGACTCAGACCATTCGAGAAATCATCGCGCCCGTACGTCGCCCCGTTGTCCGGATGGTATCGCGTGGTTCGCATCGCCTCGATCCGGAGCAACGCCGCAAAGGTATCGCGCGCCGCCGCCCCCAGTTGGCCCCGCTGCATCGCGTAGAGCCGTTCCAATTGGGTTCCGAAACGCGGGGTCCGCCCCGCAATGGCAAATTCCTCCAAACTCTCCATTACCGTGACCGAGGGCGCTCCCAGCAAACACTCCGGCAGGGCCTTGCCCACCGCCACACAGGTCAATGCCCCCCGTGACTCAATCGGGCGCGTGCTCAAGAACCGGCCCAACCAGCCTCCCGCCACCACCCCTCCGTGTTCCATCAGATCCTGCGCTTCAAAATGGGACCGGGTTTGATCCTCCGTGCCACACGCATGCACGATCGCCAAATCCCCCTCCTTCCAAGCCGACTCCAAGGGCCGCAACTTCGGGTGCAGCCCAAATCGATCGTCGAGTTTAATCGCGTCCTTGGCGTCGATCCCCAAGCGGGGACGAGCTCGATAATAGTGGTCGTCCGCCACCGGGGGCACCAGCGCCAACCCATCGGCGGCCCCGCGCAGAAACACCACGATGAGGGTGCGCCGCGCGTCACCATGACCTGAAATCATTGCTTGGGGAGGAGGCATCGGAATGGTTCAACCGTATTGAAAGGCGGGCGACGCCAATAGCAGCGCCAACCCCGCCCCAGATTCCGCGTAAGCGCTCTTTTCTTCCGCGTTCGGCAAACGTCCCAGCACGGTGGCCATCAACGCCACGTCCCCGCCCAACCGAATCCGCAGCCAATCCGGCCTGATTTTCGTTCCCTTGATCTGATTGCTGGCCAGGGCATTGGCGAAATTCCAACGCCAAAGCAGCGAACTCTGCCAGTGCGTCGCGGCTTCCGGGTAGCCGTCGGGCGTCACGTAGCGAAAGGGGGCGTGCCCCATCCTCACCAGATAGTCCACCAGCGGGCGGGCGGCATCGGTTTTCGCATTCGTCACGCGCAACGCCGATACCACGAGATGGAAGGGTCGCTTAAATTTCCCTCCTCGGCTTTCCTGATCCCAAAACTCCGCCGTCCCCAATAAGGCTCGCAGGGTTTCCTTCACGT
>CAXBOL010000130.1:0-8952 GCA_963977295.1 uncultured Opitutaceae bacterium | reverse complement strand
CGATCTCGCCTGCCGCTTGCGCGGCCTGAGTCAGAGTGCCCTGCAACTCCGCCACCAAGGTGGCCATCTCCGCCCACGTCGTGTTCAGGGCCTGCGCAATCGCTCCCGCCGTGCCGTCGCCTGCGGGTGCCCGCGTCGAGAGGTCACCCTTCGCCATCTGTTGCACCGAAGCCAACAACGCCTGCCAATACACTTCTTTCTTCGGATCTTCCGCCGGGGCTGCGGCTGCCTTCGGCGTCAAATTTTCGCGTTTGTCGGCCTTGCGAGCAAAGGCCCCCTTTTCCGCCAAAACATTAAAGCGCACCGCAATTTGTCCGAGCTCATCGCGACCGTAAACCTTGGCGCGCACATCTGGTCTTCCCCCCAGCATCAATTGCATGGCCTCGGCCAACGCCCGGACCGGGGTGACAAATCGTTGCGCGAACAGCAAGGCGAGCGCCAGGGCTGCGAGCAAAGCCAAGCCGATTGTCCCCGCCGAACTGCGCAGATAATCCGGGAACGACAGGGTCGCATTCAGCGGGTTCATTTCCGCGCCCACGACATAGGCACCGCCACCGGCTTTGACGACCCGATACGCCGCCCACACCGGTTGTCCGGCGGCGATGGCGAACTCGCCTTCCACCTTTCGCGAGTCGCTCGCAGTATCCAAAGCGGCTTGGATGCCCGCGGTGGCTTGAACTTTACCGCCAATCATGGTGGTGCGTCGGGTTTGGCCGTCGGCTTCGAGGTAGACCAGCGCTTTGGCCAAGTCCGGCCGCACGCCGTCGCCGCGTGGATTCACGCGTAACTTCAATTCTCGGTCGACCACGTAACGCGTCACGCCGGCCATTGAGTCAAGGTGGGTGTCCGCTCCAGCCGGGGCATCAAACGCGTCTCCCTCCATCTGATACACCAACGTGCCCAAGGCAGCGCCCTCCGCATCGCGAATCGGCGTGGCGACGAACCAGACGGGCACGTCGTAAGCAAAAACATAAGGGGCCACCGTGCTCACCATGACCGCATCCGCTGCGCCCGCTTTCGCTGCCTGCGCTTGGGCCACCACTTGTCCGAGGCCCGTGGCTTGCAACACCCCGTTGCGAACATTTTGGCCGAGATCGAGTTCTTTGCGCGCCGCAAAAATCACCCAGCCGTCGTTGTCCACCAAGTAAACGTTGCGATACCCGGCGAGGCTTTGCATGCCCGCAAAATAGGCCTGCACGCGGTCGGTCGCCCGAGCATATCCCGACAGCGCAAATCCAATCCGCAAGCGGGTCTCCAGCGATCGGTAAGTGAGAATCGCACTGCTGGCAGACTGCGTGGGTTTGGCCCCCACCGCCGCCGGATTGGCCACCGCATAAACATATTGGATCAACGTCGCCTCCGGATCGGTCGGCATCAGCGTTTCCATCTCAGGCGTTTTACCTTCGCGCGTTCTCCCCAAAGCCTTGCCTAGCACCGTCGTGTAATACTCGCGATTGGCTTGTCGCAGTGACTCGGCCGTGGCCGCCTCCAACCGGGCTCCCATGTTGGCCATGTCGGAGATCAAATCCGCCCGCCCTTTGCGTAGGTTGGCCAACAATTCGCGGGTGAGTTCCAGTCCCGCTTGGGTCACGAGAGTCGCCTGCAAATGACCCTGTCGCCCTTTAATTTCTTCCCCCATCGCGGTCGTCATCAGGTCCAACCGGCTTAACGCCGCTTGCCGGACTTCCTGCTGCCGTCGGGTTTGTTGATGACGGAAGGTCAAGACCCCCACCACCAGCAACGCGACGAGCGCCACCGTGAGTTGAGCGAAAATCAACCGGGCTCTGATGCCCAGTCGAGCCGGGCCCGAAATTGGCGAACGCGTGAGCGGATCCATCAGGCGATTGCCTCCTCAATTACCTGGCCAACCAGTGCCGCCCCCAACGCCGCACCGTCGACCACTTCCAATCGTGCGTAACGCTCATCCGAAAACACCGCGGACAACCACGGCCTTTCCACAGTTGCCGGATGCGGTTTCAAGGCGTCTTGGTCAAGCGTCACCACCCCGCGCAGTCGATCAAAGGCCAACGCCACCGTCGTGCCTTGCACCCGAAAAAGCACCAAGGCTTCCGGCTCGGGGCCCGCGACCGAGTCGATCACATCCAGCCACGGGTCAATCGATAACGCGACGACGATCTCACCCCGCACAGCCAACACGCCCAGCCAACCGGGCTCGCCCCGCGGCACCGGTTCCAAGCCGGTCCGCGGCAGGCCTCCGCGCACATCGGCCAAGGGCAATGCCCAAGCCTGACCACGTCGCTCGGCGACCAAATACTGTCCCGGCATGCCATTTTCTTTACTCATCACCGTTTAGGAGGGCTCCGTCTCGACTTCGCTATCGGTCGGCGCATCCGGATCCTCTTCCCCGTCTGCGGCCCGCAAAAATGCCTCCACGCCGGCGGTATCCGTCGAGGGAGTCGCCACTGCCGTCACCCGCACCAACCCGAGTTTCACCAAGCGATAGATCAAAGCACAAACTTCGTAGAGCCCCAAGCCCGTCGCGGCGGCCGCATCCTGCAACGACAACTGACCATCGAGTCGCGCTACCAATTCTTCCTCGGTCGCCGTCATGCCCAAGCTCGCCAAGGTGCCTTCCGCCTCGGGCACGAGGGCATAGACCGTGTCGCCCGAGCCCGTGATGGTTTCGATTTCCAACCAATCATCGACCCCTCGCAATACTTCAAAAACGAAGCTCGGCACCGATTGGTCCAGCGAGAAACGGCGCGACTCCGGCGCCAATTCCCGGGCCACAAACGAGTAGCGCACGCCCGAAGCCGTCAGCGCCCGCAACATCGCCTTCACTCCCTGCGAACGCAGCAGATCGATCAGGGTTCCCGGATCACTCAACCGACCCATGCGATGCACGGTCAGGAAAAACGGGGTGCCATCTCGTTGCTGCGCCGCCACCGCCGCCGCGATCACCGCCGTGGGCAGGGACCGAAATTGGTAAGCCGCCCCCGCGCAGTAACGGCGCGGATCATTCGAATGCACCGCCACGACTCGACCGCGAGACAGTCGCAAATCGACCGTCTCATCCGGCAGACGTAACGAAAAAACGCCCGTCGCCGCGGTGCGGCCGAGGTGAAACAAGGTCGCATCGACGCTCATCCAATCGCTCGTGCCCGCAATCAATGGCGTGCGCTCGGCGACGAGTTGAGCCCGCTCGGTCTCAGCCCCGATCTCGGCCAACAATTCGTGGCGCAGCAATAAAGGCAGGTAATACGTCTCCGCGGCTTGGTTGCCCCGGCGCTTTTCCCACTCCGGCACCATGCGAGCCAGCTCGCGGAACCGGGCATTCAACAATCCCCGCATCCCTTTGAGGGTCTCCGCCGAACGCCCTTCCGTCGCTCCCGACGCAGCTTCGTTCCCACTCGCCCCCGTCGCTAGAGGAGGTCTTGTCCCCAACGACATCGGAGGACGCGTGGACGCGGGTTTGGCCTTTGGAGTCAGCCGGGGTTGATACCGAGGAATCGGCGGCGTGGTTTCGATCATCGGCGCCGCCGGCGTCCGCAATATCGGTGGACGGGACGGCGCGGTCGCGGTCGCCGGAGTCGTAATCGCCGGAGCAACCGCCACGGCAGCAGGGGGCGGGACCTGCGGCGTGGCAGGCGGCGTGAGTCCGAGAAGATTTTGCACCACCGCCAACAGCACCTTGGCCTGAAACGGCTTCGTGAGGTAATCCTTCACGTTGGGGCTATCCGCATACAATTGGCGAATCGCGCCCCCGTTGGTGCTGATCATCAGGATCGGGATGTCCTTCGTATTGGGATCATCCAGCAGTTCCTGACAGATCTCCGGGCTCGGCCGATCCGGCAGAATGTAGTCGAGCAAGATTAAGTCCGGCCGAACATCGTGAGCTAATTTAAGCCCGATTTCTCCTCGGTCCGCCAAGACAACGTCAAACCCCGCATCCCCGAGAATCAGGTCAATGAGCTTACGCACCGTCAGGCTATCATCAATGGCAAGAATGGAAGGCACATGCCAAGGACTGACAGATTTTCCCGCGCCGGGAACAATAAACCGCTACGCGTTTATCACCACGACGTCCTTCAGCGTCGCGGCGAGGCCGCTTTCCATCAACGCAGCATATTCAGCAAAATCTGCCGAGAGCCCCGTCCGTTATTCTGATTAACTGCAGCGCATCGCATCCTCATCTCACGCGAGCATTAAATAAACTCAAAGGCTGAACGAACATGGCTATCAAAGTGCTCATTACCCGCTCCGGCAGACCGGAACTTTTCGCGGATCTGAAACCGCTGCTTGAATCCCTCCGTCGGCTTGCGTTGGCGCAACCCGGCTATATCTCCGGCGAAACGCTGGTAAGCCACCAAGACCCCAACGAATACTTGGTAATCAGCACTTGGGCGTCAGTCCCAGACTGGAATAACTGGTTCAACCACCCGGAACGCATTTCGATGCAACACGGCATCGACGCCCTGCTCGGTGAGAAAACCACCTACCACATCTACGGCCCCGAATAAGCCTCAGTGCCGCACTTGAAGCGGATCACCATGGTCACGGAGGACTGCCCAAACTTCACCGCGTCCAGGTTGCGAAGTCGTGCTTTGGGTGAGCAGCTCCTCCTTCCGGGCCGGGGTTCTCTTTTGGCTCATCCCTTCATCTCGGTAAAACCCCGGTTTGCCTCTGTGACCTCCGAAACGACCGGCGGTTTTTAGGATAACGGCAACTCCACCCGCCTCCACGGCAATCGCAGAGTCTAATCCCGGTAGCTGCCCCCGATGTAGAAGGGGCCACCGCCGTCCGTCGCTCCCGTTTTACTCCCGGACTAATTGATCGATTGCACCACCGGTTTGGGTCGGCGATGGACATCCCATAGGCCCCAGTGTTTTTCGGCTCCGTCTGGGTTGTGCGGATTTCCTTTCCAAGGCTCATCAAACGCTTCGAACCAAAAAAGGGTGATGTGGTGAGCAGCGGTCCACGCGGATAATTCGACGAAGTGCTGGGCTTGAGCCGACGCACTGGCCCGTCCGTCCAGATCGGAGGCCACCGAGGGCCACCCCGCTTCGACGATCGTGATTGGCGTATGGGAGTAGGCCGCTTGCACGTCGCTGAGATTGCGCCGGGTGTAGTCCATGGCGGTATCGACCGGATACCCTTCCCAAATCGGGTAGGTATGCACTCCCACGAAATCGAGCTCGCCCTGCAACCTCTCCGCGAAATTAACCAACGCCACGTAGTTCTCGGCAGTCGTCACCGGGGCTTCGATCGCGGCGCGCATTTGCCGAAGATACCCCACTAAACGATCGATTGGCACGCCATGGTCATTCCAGTCGACCAGGGTTTCATTGCCCACATTCACCGCCGCGATAAGCTCGGTAAACTCCCGCGCGAGCGCAATGGCCCGGACCATCTCCTGCTCGTTCCTCAACCGGTTGGTCGCGAGCGCCTCCTCCCGGATCGGCTCGGTCAGCCAAGCGCACGTCTCATGGTTGCTCTTTTCGGCGTGCAACCACACCCCTAACATAACTTTCAGCGGCAGCGCGTGCTCCCGAATCACCTCCAGCACCTCGCGGGAATTCTCCTGAGAATCGTAAACCCGGATCAGGTGAAATCCGTGGGCGGTCAAAATTTGGAGATCTTCCAAAATCTCAGCCTTGTTCGGAAACACCGCACCCTCCCCGCGATCGGGATGCTGGCCCTCCCGAAATCCGGAATACGCCACTGCGCGATGCATCCCCGCGAGCAAATCATTCTCGGATTGGGCGTTGAACCCTGGCGCCGGCGCTTGAGCAGCGCCCAACCGAGTCACCCCGAGGAAAACAACGGCGAACAATAAGCGCGAAAACTTCACGTTTCTGGGGCGGGCAAACACGGTTGATCCGCCGACGTTACGGTAGACTGCGGCCGGGATTATACTCATTCGACGGCCCGATAAACTCGCACATAGTCGACCTCCATCGTCTGAGGAAAGGCGGTTTCGTCGAGGCCTTTGACCATGCCCCACTCCCCTCCTACCGCGACGTTAAGAATCAGGTAGAATGGCTTGATGTAAGGCCACTTTCCGACCCCCTTGCCTTCGTTCAAATACTCAAAATAGAGCTGATCATCGACGTAGGCGGCCAAGCGTTCCTCGGACCACTCCAGCACATAAGTGTGGAATTCGTCGGTCGCAGTTGGGATCTGGATCGTGCCCGTTTTCTGCGTGCCTTTTTGCCACTGATAATCGCGAGAGTGTGCGGAGGCATGGATGACCCCTGAATCGTGGCCGACGTGCTCCATGATGTCGATTTCACCGATGTCGGGCCAACCGCCCTGACTGAATTCCCAGTCCGACGGCATCATCCAGATCGCTGCCCAGGTGCCTCTTGCCGGCGGCAGTTTGGCGCGAATTTCAAAGCGACCATATTGGAAATCACCCAGCCCTCGAGTAATCACGCGAGCCGAAGTGTAGTCGTTCTCTTCCCACCGCTCCTGACGCGCCGTCACGTGCAGTTTCCCATCCTGCTGATTGGCATTCTCGACCCGGGCTTCGGTGTAAAATTGTTTTTCTTTGTTTCCCCACCCATGACCGCCCACCGCGTAGGTCCATTTCTTCGGATCGGGAAGACCGGTGCCATCGAACTCATCGCTCCAAACCAGTTCCCACCGCGACTCGGCCCCTCCTTTAGGGTTTTCGGGAATATCTGACGATTTTTGACAGCCACCAAGACCGGCGGCAACAACGAGAAGCAACAGGGAACGTATCATCGAAGCGAAGGAGTTAAGGTAAAGTTTGTTGCATAAAGTTGCATTCCTATTTCAAAGACAAGCCAGAAGCGTTATGACGATCGACTTCATTGACTGCCCTTCCCTTCCATCGGGCTGGTGCCTGAACGTGGTGACGGCAAAGAGAGTCGCCCGCACCTTGGCGATTACAGACCAGATTCACCATGCTCGGCTCACCCCAGACACAGATTTGGGGACGATACTCAACCCCTCCGCCACGCTTATCGCGTCGGTTCACGCCTGTCGGCCGAACGGCTCTCCGATTCAAACCTGCCTGAACTCATCCACATCATAGAAGAAATCGTCATCATCCCAAAGGTGCAGACGGTTGTCCTTGATCACGTAGCGAACTTTGTTGAGCACGGTCGTCGGCGGGATCACGTGTATCATCACGCGGGCATCGGAAAGAGGGAATACCCGAGTGCGCATTTCCGGTTTTCGTTCGAACGCGTTGTTGGGATTCATCACAAAGACAAATCCCGTCGCCCGGACGACGTTGACTGTGGAATCATCAACTTCACCCACGAAATGTCGGCGGGTGTCGCTTTCGAAATACCGTCGGCTGACCACAAATATTTTTTCGCCAGGATGGAGGATTGGATTCATCGGTGACAGCGTTGGGACAGGGAAATATCAGGGCGGCGCAAATCTATGCGGACGACCCAAAGCGTCAAAGGTATCAGATTTGAGGTCGAGCACAATGAGGGCAACCCAGCGCCCTTTCGGAGTGGTCGCATTCTGCCAGGACTCCTCCCGCCCCCTTCCTGTTTCGATCCTTCGCGTCCGTTCGCGACCTTCGCGGTTAACCCAATCACCACTCGGATTCAGACTTTAACGCCAAGTCGCGAAGACGCAGAGCTAAGCATCAAGTTATTCAACTGCGGATCTTTGCGTTCTTACCGGCTTTGTGACTTTGCGTTAAAATTAGTCTAATTTCAGCGAAACGTTGGCCTTAAATAATACTCCGGTCCAACCGATCAGCCCGCCCTCTTGTTCTGATCCTTCGCGCCCATTCACGACCTTCGCAGTTAAACCTCATTCCGCTCACCGCGTCGGCACGTCTCCGGTATCCGTTGCCTCGCGGCGCACAAATGCACTATGCAAGTCAGGGCGTTGCTGATTGAAGACATTTGACGCGTGAAACGCAAAGCCAGCCCCGGCTTCCGCATAGAGATTAAACGCGGTGTCAATTCCCCGGGCACGCAGTTCCCGCACCTCGTCATCGAACTTTGCATTGGCCACCACCACCCCTTGGTAGTCGAGGCGACGCAGTGTTTCCGCCGCATGCAGATTCACGCTGTGCTTCGGCATAGCCAGCACCACGAGCTCAAACGGATGGGTGCGCTTTTTAACCTGGCCCCAGAAATCCGCATCCGTCGCGTCGGCCATGACCACGTTGCGCCCCAACTGCACGTGTCGCGCCACTGCGGTGGGATCACGGTCAAACGCAATGACGCGATTCGGATAGCGGTGATCCAAGTATTTGTAGCTCGATAGCCCCACCCGGCCCATGCCGAAGATCGCAATCTGTTCACCTTGGTCCGGGACCACGATATCGTCGGGATGCCTCCCGGCCGTCTCCAGCGGATGCAGCCAGTCAGCAAATTTCTCGTAGAGAGCCTCCGCCGCCCGATTCAGCGGCGCCGCGGCGAGAATACTCAACGACAAGGCAATCGCTATAATGGTCAGCCACTCCGCACCGACCCACTCCTTTTTCACCCCCACTGCCATGACAATAAGTCCAAATTCACTGTAGGTCATCAGGGTCAACGTCGACATCCAGGAAGTCCGGGCCCGCAGGTGAAACCGGGTGAGCAAACCGAGGAGTAAAACGCTCTTCAGCGGTAGTAACAGCGTCAGCCCAACCGCGACTCCCAGGCCGGTCCAATCGGGCAACCCTTTCAGGCCGATGCTCAGGAAGAAACCAATCAACAAGATGTCGATGATCGAGCCCAAGGATTTACTCAGCTCCTTACCTTTCGGGTGTTGTCCCACCAAAACCCCGATGAACAGAGCACCGAGGTCAGCCTTGAGTCCGACCGATTCAAAGCCCTTCGCCCCCGCGACCAAGGCCAGAAACAATCCACAAAGTGTGATCAATTCACCGTGACCCGATCGAGTCACGATCCACGCCATGGCGGGCCGCAACAACAATAACGCCGCCAGCACGGCCACGGCCCAGACCGATGGTATCTTACCGGTGGATACGGTGAGAAACAACACCGC
>CAXBOL010000129.1:0-8998 GCA_963977295.1 uncultured Opitutaceae bacterium | reverse complement strand
AGCCAAGCCGTGCCGGCCGGAAGTTCCGTTACCTTCACCGCCGCCGCCGAATCGGATTCCGGCGAGGTTAGCTACCAATGGCATCGCTATCCCAACGATATTCCCGGTGCCACCGATTCGAGCCTGACGCTCAATTCGGTCGGCGCCGCCGAGGCCGGATTTTATGTCGTCACGGCGTCGACACCGACCGGGTCGATGATCTCCAAGTCCGCGTTACTCACCATCGCCACCTCCGGCGACCTCTACTTTGTGTCCCACCCGCAGCCTGCCACCGTCCGGGTTGGAGAAAGCGTTGAGTTTAGCGTCGAAGTCAGCGGCAACGGACCCTTGACCTACCAGTGGCGCGATCGCCTGCAACGGATCGTCGGAACCAACTCCCCCACTCTCCGCATCGAGCGCACCGGCTTGGCCGACTACGGCCACTACTACGCCGTGGTCACCGACGGTAATGAAACGATCGCCTCGGAACGTGCGGAACTCGTCGTGGAATCCGACTCCGATTTCTTCTTCTCCACCAATCCAGCGTCCCAGACTCTCGCGGCCGGAGATGACCTCACGCTCCGAGCCTTCGCCGAATCACGCACCCCTTTTGTCACCTACCAATGGTATCACAACAACGTTCCGCTTTCGGGTGAAACTCAAGCCGAACTCGCCCGCGGACCTGTAGCCCTCGCCCACGCCGGCGACTACCACGTCACCGCCACCTTACTGCTGTCCGTGCTTCATTCCACCTCGGCCCGAATCACCGTAATTCCCCCAGACACGACCCCGACCTTTCGACACTCCGTTATCGGCCGGACCTACGTGCCCGGAGAGTCCATCACCCTCCTCAATCGGATCGAGCTCCGGGAGCCGCTTGCATCACTGAATTGGGCCATCCTGCTGCCCGCCGAGACCTCCCTGCTGGCCGTCGAATCAACCAGTGGCATCTCGCCGACGGTGGGCACCACCGACCTCGCCGAATGGTCTTGGACAAACCTACCGGCCGGTCCCATCACGTTCACCTACGAGCTCTCTACTTCCGCCAATTTTGACACGCATTTTTCCCTCACTGGCCTGGTCTCCACCATCACCCCCGATGACTCGGCTGCTCAATACACCGTGCTGCCGGACCCTTTGGTCGTTCCCTTGCGACGCGAGTTCCATGCCGCCGACGCCAACGAGAATCGTCGCATCGACCTCTCCGAGCTGTTGGCCGTAATCGAACTCTACAACGCCCGCAGAGCCAGCGTGCGCACCGGTCGCTACACCACAGGAGACGATGGGACCTTCCGCCCGGCCCCCGATGAGACGCGACTACCCAAACGATTGCACACCGCCGACCTTAATCATAACGGGCAAATTAGTCTGAGCGAACTCCTCCGCATGATTGAGCTCTACAACACCCGCTTGGGCACCGTGCGCACCGGCGCGTATCGAAGTGATCTCGACGCCGAGGATGGATTCCGTCCAGATCTGGGGGACTGAACCCTTCCTCCACTTTGAGTTTCAAAATTAGCCACCACCAATTCGATCCGCGTGAGCTTTCTCAGCGCCTCGCCCATGCCCAAGCCGGCGCGTGCGCCACGTTTGAGGGTTGGGTGCGCAATCACAACGAGGGCCAGGCCGTCGATTCGCTCGAATACGAAGCCTTCGCCGAACTGGCCGAGCGCGAAGGCGAACTCGTGCTAGCCGAAGCGCGCGAAAAGTTCGACCTCCTCGCCGCCGAAGCCGTGCATCGCGTCGGTCACCTGCAGATCGGTGAGATGGCTGTTTGGGTCGGCGTCGCAGCCGCTCATCGCGGCCCCGCCTTCGATGCCTGCCGCTACATCATCGACGAACTCAAAGCCCGGGTGCCAATCTGGAAAAAAGAGCACTATTCCGCCGGCACCTCGGCGTGGATCAACTGCGCCACGCGCGGCGATCACACCGACGCCAACGCACCGCAATCCTTTTAAGCGGCAACCGTGGCCAAACCCCTCATCATCTTCGACGTCGACGGCACCCTGATCGGCGGCGAATCCTACGACTGGGCCGCGTTTGACGCCGCCTTTGCGGAATTTTCCGGACATTCGTTTCCTCCCGGGTTTTTCGACGTGGTCGCCGAGGTCACTGGTCAAGCTATCGTGCGCCGCGCCTTGCCTGAGCTCGACGCCGAGGCCATCGAGAACGCCATTGCCCTCATCTCCGCCGGTTACGCCTCCCGCCTGACTGCAGACATCGCCGCCCACCCCGAGGCGTTTCGCCCCAGCCCCGGTGCCATCGACCTGCTTCCGCAACTCACCGCGCAAGGTTATCCCTGCGCCATCGCCACCGGTGATTGGTTCAGCTCGATCTCCCAAAAACTCAACGCCGCCCAAATTCCCTGGTCGGGACTGCCCATGGCGACCTGCACCGACCGCCGGGCTCGCGCCGAAATTATCAGCCTCGCCGCCGAACGCGCCGGGCACGCCATCTCAGAGTCCATCTACGTCGGCGACGGCACGTGGGACTATCGCGCCACTCAATCCCTCGGCATCCCCTTCATCGGGGTCGGTAAAAACCACGCCAAACTCCGCGCCGTCGGCGCCCCGACCGTCCTGCCCGACCTCACGCCAGAGCCGTTCTTCGCCGCCCTCGGCCGCCAAAGTTAGAATCGGCCCACCGACCCCACCAGGTTCATCGCGAGCAAGCACACCTGCCTCACCGCTATTTCGCCA
This sequence comes from uncultured Opitutaceae bacterium, assembly GCA_963977295.1. GTDB lineage: Bacteria > Verrucomicrobiota > Verrucomicrobiia > Opitutales > Opitutaceae > Actomonas. Next base: position 6,320 of record CAXBOL010000129.1, on the reverse strand, counting down.
GTTCAGGCCCCACCGCTCCACCGCCTCGCCGCCAACCCCACCGCACCGCACCGTTCACTGAATCGGATTGTCAACTAGGGCGCGGGTTGGACAATATCCACGCGGAGTCGGGGGTTGTGATCGGCTACACTTCAGTCACTTTCCAACTCATCCCGTCTAGGACCTCGCTCCCTCCAACCCAATTGCTCGTATGATCTGCTACGTTCCTGCCGAGACCGCCACTGGTGAGCTCCGCGCCGCCCTCACGCCCACTACCGCCAAGGCCCTCACCGATCTCGGTCTCCAAGTTCAAACCGACCCCGGGGTCGGCCATGCCAGTCACTACGCCGATGCCGACTACACCGTAGCGGGCGCCACTCTAGTCACCGATCCGGCAGCCGCCCTCGCCAGCGCCGACGTCGTGCTCCGCGTGCGCAAACCGTCCCCCGAGGCGATCGCCGCCCTCAAACCGGGCGCCATCCATCTCAGCTTCCTCGATCCCTTCAACGAAACGAGTCTGCTCGAGGCATTTGCCGCCGCCCAAGCCAGCGCCGTAAGCCTCGAGATGATCCCGCGCACCACCCTCGCCCAGAAGATGGATGCGCTCAGCTCACAAGCCTCCCTCGCGGGCTACGCCGCCGTGGTGCAAGCCGCCGCCCGCGTCCGCAGCGCCCTGCCCATGATGATGACGCCCGCTGGCACGCTCATGCCCTGTCGCGTATTTGTCATCGGTGCCGGGGTGGCCGGCCTGCAAGCCATCGCCACCGCCAAACGCCTCGGTGCTCGCGTCGAAGCCTTCGACACCCGCCCGGTCGTTGAAGAGCAGGTCAAATCCCTCGGCGCTAAGTTCGTAAAAATCGACCTCGGCGAAACCGGGCAGACCGCCGGCGGCTACGCCAAACAGCTCACCCCCGAGCAGGTCGCCAAACAACAAGCCGGCATGGCCAAAATCTGTGGTCTTTCCGACATCGTGATTACCACCGCGAAGGTCTTCGGTCGCAAAGCCCCCCGCATCATCTCCGCCGCCATGCTCGCCGGCATGAAACCCGGCAGCGTGGTGGTCGATATGGCCGTCGAAAGTGGCGGTAACGTCGAAGGCGCCATCGCCGGCGAAGACGTCGTAACTGACAACGGCGTCACGATCCTCGGTCACCCGTCCCTCGAGTGCACCACCGCCACCCACGCGACCCAAGTGCTCGCCGCCAACTTCGCCGCTTGGATCACCCACTTTTGGGACGCCGAAGCCAAGACTCTCAAACTCAACCGCGAGGACGAGATCTTGAAAGGCTGCCTCATCACCCACGCGGGCGCCATCGTCCATCCGCAATTTGGGCCAAAAGCTGAAAGTCTGTAAAACTGAAGGGCTGCCCCCTCCCCGCTTCACGGAATCGAGAACGAGAACGATAAGCCCCCGCACCCGCTTCCACTTCATTTCAGCCTTTCAGCTTTCAGCCCTTCAGTTTTTCACACCATCCCCCTGCACCCGCCTGCACTTCGTTTCAGCCTTTCAGTCCTTCAGTTTTTCAGCCCTTCCTCCCCCCATCCTTCCCATGGACTTAATGCTCCTCTTCTTCATCTTCGTGCTCGCGGCCTTTCTCGGCTTCGAACTCATCGCGAAAGTTCCTTCCCAGCTCCACACCCCGCTCATGTCGGGCTCCAACGCGATCTCGGGTATAACCATTGTCGGGGCGATCATTGCTTCCGGGGCCGATGACGGTTCCACCCTCACCACCGTCCTCGGCACTGCCGCCGTCGCCCTCGCGACGATCAACGTCATCGGGGGCTACATCGTAACCGATCGCATGCTCGGCATGTTCAAGAAAAAGGCCTCGGGCAAGAAGGAGGACGCCTCATGAGCCTGCTCTCCGTGATCAATCTCGCCTACATCATCGCCTCGATTCTGTTCATCTACGGCCTCAAAATGCTGGGCCGCCAATCCACCGCGCGGCGCGGTAATTTGCTCTCCTCCCTCGGCATGCTCATCGCCGTGGTCGTCACCCTGTTTGACCGCCAAGTCATCACCTATACATGGATCGTCACCGGCCTCGCCATCGGCGGGATCATCGGCTTCGCCTGCGCCCGGATGATTAAGATGACGTCCATGCCCGAAATGGTCGCCCTCCTCAACGGCTGCGGCGGTCTCGCGTCTCTGCTCGTCGGCTGGGCCGAATTCGGCAAGATCCAGTCCCTCGGCTGGGCGCACTACCTGCAGGCCTTTGTCGGCAGCAACACCCAGTTCACCTCCACCGTCATCTTCCTCGCGGTGCTCATCGGCGGCATCACCTTCACCGGCTCGATCTACGCCTTCGGTAAACTGTCGGGCAAACTCAGCGGCAAACCCGTGCTCTTCGGCGGACAACAATTCGTCAACGGCGCCTTGGTCATCGGCCTGCTCGTCGCTGGCGTCATCTACGTGCTAAACGGCGGTATCGGCTCCACCGGATCCATCGCGTTCTACGTCGCCCTCGTTGTCGCCCTCATTCTCGGTTGGACGCTGGTCATGCCCATCGGCGGCGGCGATATGCCCGTCGTCATCTCGATGTTGAACAGCCTTTCCGGTCTCGCCGCCTGCGCCGCCGGATTTGTCATCACCAACAACGTCTTGATCGTGGCCGGGTGTTTGGTCGGCACCAGCGGCGTCATCCTCACCGTCATCATGTGTAAGGCGATGAACCGCTCGCTCGCCAACGTGCTCTTCTCCGGCTTCGGCGCCGACACCACCACCGCTACCAGCAGCGACGATTCCGGCGCCGTGCAAGGCGAACTCAAACCCATCTCCGCTGAGGACACCTATTCCGTTCTCGAAGCCGCCCGCAACGTCGTAATCATTCCCGGTTACGGCATGGCCGTCTCGCAGGCCCAACACGTCGTGCGCGAACTCGCCGCCATGCTCGAGGAAAACGGAGCCGAAGTGCGCTTTGCCATTCACCCCGTCGCGGGCCGCATGCCCGGCCACATGAACGTGCTCCTCGCCGAGGCCAACGTGCCTTACGAACAGTTGGTCGAGATGGACTCCATCAACCCGCAAATGCCCATGATGGACGTCGCCATCGTCATCGGCGCCAACGACGTGGTGAACCCCGCTGCCGCCCGCGACAAGTCCTCCCCCATCTACGGCATGCCCATCATCAACGCCCACGAAGCGCGCACCGTGATCTGTCTGAAACGCGGCAAGGGCGCCGGATTCTCCGGCATCGAAAACCAGCTCTTCCTCTTGGAAAACAGCCGCATGCTCTACGGCGACGCCAAAGCCACCCTCCAAGCCGTCGTCAGCGAATTCAAATCCGTCGCCGCGTAGAGAGTAGTTCGAATACATGACCTGTATTCCGCAAAAGGGGGTCAGGTCGTGTTTTGTTAGTTCATCCCGAACCGAGGCGGTATTAATCGATCCTCATTGCCCCTCGCATAACTAACAAAATACGTCAGGACTCGACGGATTGCCCGGGGTTCGGATTTAACCGCAGAGGTCGCAGAGAGCGCAGAGAATCGAACCAAGAGGCTCATGGGCATTTCTTGGATTTCACCTTTGCGATCTCGGGGATCTCGGCGGTCAGAGTGGTTTTTTTGGTATTGGGAGAGATCACGACGCACAGGGCTCCAGACCATTCAATCGCCACAGTCGGGGTGTAAAACCAACGTCTTTTGAGGAATAGACCTTAGAGCAGTTTGTTCAGAGGTAGGGCGTGACCGCCCTCCGTCGTCCCGCTTGGCGGGACTTTGGAGGACACGCTGGGCGCGCCATCGGGCTGATGAAAAATAGCTCGAACCGGCCCAACACACCGCGGACGGCCCAGCGGTCCGTCCCTACCTTTTATAGTCCAATTTATTCAAGACGTTGGTCTGAAATAGGCTATTCAACTGCTAAACTTTGCGTTCTCACCGGCTTGGTGACTTTGCGTTAATATGAGTCTAATTTAGTCGGCCTGCTGGTATTATACCCCGACCTGCGACGGAGTGGCAGTTCCGGTCGGGGTATAAAACCCCTTCTACATCGGCGGAAAACGACGCCGACAGACTAAACCGGAGCGCTGATGATTGGTTACTATCGGACGGACACTCCCGACCCAACTCCGTCCAAATGGGAACCGTGAGTCCACCTGACCATGTCAAGTGGAGTGTGGCGGCGCAAAGATCCGGACTTCCCTGACCTCCAGCTCGACTCGCTCGGACGATCCACCCCAGCCCCTCTGTCAGTCCGATTTACCCCGGCCCCTCTGTCAGTCCGATTTACCCACCGGAATTCGGCTTTTTACGTCCCGCTCCATCGTTCGGCATCCGCCTTAAAACTTCAAAAACGGGTAAAACTTTTTTTGGCCCTCCTCTGACGTGTCGTTATAAAACGACAGGAAATGTTCCGGGAATTCTGATATTATCCAGTTTCCCAGCACGACGCTTCGCTCGAGGAGGATAAGCGCTTTGGGAGTCTTTTCCCGCACTATTCTGTCCGTAAAACTCAACCTAAAGTCATCCTCGTCCTTGTTATGAACATCTCCCTGCCTTCCTTTGCTCGCAAAGCCCTCCTCGCCGCCGGTCTGGCCGGCGCCCTCAGCCTCGCCTCCACCGCCTCCGCGCAAATCTTACTTCATGTCACGACGGCAGAGAATGGCTCCACCATTACCTTCGCGCCCGTTGTCGGAGCGATTTCCGCCAATACCTCCCAACTTTCTGTAAACCCAGATGCAAATTCCTTTTGGGGCAGTCAAGTAGGCCAGGTCGCGCTTGTCGGCTTCACGACGAACCCCATGGACGTCAACTGGTTAAATTCACCGGGCGGCACAGGTTTTTCTCTCGGAACCGGTTCCACAGCTAGAACCGATGCCTTCTTGAATGATTTCGACGCCCAAAGCGGAACCAACCTTGTATTCGGAAACGCGCTGGGCACGCCCAGCGTGTCAGGGGGTTTAAATTCATCCACGGTGAACCCCTTTGGAACGGCGACTTGGGTGTCATCTGTCTACGACACTCCCGGTTCATTTAACCCCTCCTTACTCAACGCAAGCGGCGATATTGCAGTGCTAACAAACACGACCACAAACGAGTATACCGTTATCGGCCAATGGTATAACGTCGCTTCTCCCTACGCCTCCCCCGTCCCTGAGCCCTCCAGCTTCGCTGCCATCGCCGGGTTCGCCATGCTCGGTCTCGCCAGCACCCGCCGCCGCCGCCCCACGGTCAAAGCCAGCGCGTAACTCCTGGAGTAAAATACCCCGTTTTTTTCAAGGCTCGAGTTCCCTAAAGCGAACTCGGACCTTTTTCTGACCCAGGAAAGCCCAAAAGGGGGTCAGGTCGTCACTTTGTCTACATTGGGGTGAACCAAAAGGTAAACGGTCTGCGCTAGCCTTGTTTTTCGAAAAGGTCTCCTTCGACGTATTGATGAATCAGGCCCGAAATCAGCGCCTGATAGGGAATGCCTTTTTGCAGGGCCTTCTTTTGGATCCCGGTTAGATCGTGTCCGCTCAACCGAATGTTGATGCGCTTGTCTTTTTTGAAAGTGATTTCTCCGGCTTGAGCGAGTTGCTGCAGGAGTGCAGACGAGGGTGAGGCGAGCTGGGCGGCTCCCTTTTCGTAGGTTTCCAGGATTTCGATTTCTTCGTCGTCGTTCATTTTTGGCTCTCCATTTCAGTGTGGTAGTCCTTGGTGGCTTTCCGACTGGGTATCGCGGTTTTGAGAAAAAAGGTATCCCCATCGATCACAAACGGCACGAAGTGGATGTATCCGTTGATGGGCACGAGAAAGACCTGCTGATGAGGATAGTTTTCCTGATTGGGATGCTCCATAACTTTCCAAAGTTGGCCGTTGGCCAGTAGCAGAGCGATTTCCTCAAATGAGACCTTTCGCTCGACCTTGAGGCATGAGTTCTTTTCGGGAATCCAGTCGAACTTCACCAACAAAAACGTGTGCCTTTAAGGCATCCTGTCAACCGTTCACTCGGTTCGATTCACTAAGAAGCGAGCAGGTCGTGTTTCGTAAGTTCATCCTGAACCGAGGCGGTATTAATCGATCCTCATTGCCCCTCGCATAACTAACAAAATACGTCAGGACTCGACGGATTGCCCGGGGTTCGGATTTAACCGCAGAGGTCGCAGAGAGCGCAGAGAATCGAACCAAGAGGCTCATGGGCATTTCTTGGATTTCACCTTTGCGATCTCGGGGATCTCGGCGGTCAGAGTGGTTTTTTTGGTATTGGGAGAGATCACGACGCACAGGGCTCCAGACCATTCAATCGCCACAGTCGGGGTGTAAAACCAACGTCTTTTGAGGAATAGACCTTAGAGCAGTTTGTTCAGAGGTAGGGCGTGACCGCCCTCCGTCGTCCCGCTTGGCGGGACTTTGGAGGACAC
>CAXBOL010000128.1:0-9033 GCA_963977295.1 uncultured Opitutaceae bacterium | reverse complement strand
CTCTTTCGCTACCGCTGGTGACGTCAAGGTGAGGCGTGGCCTTAATTGGACCCACCGCCCAGTATTAATCGAGGAAGCGGACGTGTTCTCGTCACGGATTCGTCGAATAAGAAGTTCAGTTGAAATTTACCGCCCGTCGCGCTCCTCCGGGTAGGCGAAATCGCACATCCGCTTAAAGAGAGCGACAGTTCGATCACCTCAGCCGCGGCGGGCCCGGGCGGTTTAAGTGACAACAGATGAAAATAAGTCATGAACTGCGCTCAGAACGGCGTGAATCCAAAGAGCCGGAACTGAAATACTCAGGTGGCGTTAGGTCGGGAAATTGTTAACGTGATCGGTGTTGATGGCCGTGAGTTTAAATCTATCCGAGCCCGAGAGGACTTTTGAGGACTTTCCCGATCTGGAAGGGCGGGCAGTCGCTGGGTGGTATCGGACGACTCACGAGGGCTTGAGTCATAGCGTCGTGGTGCTGGCGATGGGATACGCGTGCTGGCTCGTGCCGCATGAGGGCGGCGAGTGTTTACTGGTCGAATCGACGGCGTTGGGGCCGGTGGGGGAACAGTTGGAGCGGTTTGATCGGGAAAGTATGGGATGGCCGCCGCGTCCGCGACCGGAGCCGCAAGTTGATCCGAACTTGGGACTCTTTCCTCCGCTGCTGTGGGCCCTTATCGTCGTGGCGGTGTTTCGCGAGCAAACTTTATCGACCGGGTGGACTGAAGCGGGGGCGCTCGATACCCGGGCGCTGTTTGGACAAGGTGAATGGTGGCGACCGTTTACGGCGCTGTGGTTGCATGCCGACGCCGGGCACCTGGTCTCCAATCTGGTGGGCGGATACTTTGTCCTGCGCGGATGGTTTGCCCTGACCACAATGGTGCGGGGATGGGCCGCGTTATTGGGCACGTCGGTAGTGGCCAACGCTCTCGTCGCGGCGGTGCAATACCCCAACGAGTATCGTTCGCTTGGCGCATCGACTCTGGTGTTTGCGGGGCTGGGGTTACTGACGGGGCGGGCACTGCGTCATCCCCGTTTGCCGGGGCGATGGCGGGCGCTACTGGTGCCGTTTGCGGCGGGACTTACGATGTTGGGCCTGTTTGGCGCAGGAGGAGAAAACGTCGACGTACTGGCGCATGGGGCCGGCTTCGCCACCGGCACGGTCGCAGGGTGGTGGATCACGAGGAGGGACGCCGGGGGCGAGCCAAGTTGATGGGGAGGGTGTTACTGTAGCGTTGCGAACGGAGTCGGTGAGGATTTTAACTTCGAGCCATGATAACGCTCCAACGTGCTAAGAGAATTGGGTTAATCGCAGTGGTGGGGGCGTGGGCGATGCAGCCGTTGCAGGCTCATGATGATCACGGTCGGGTGATTCGCTTTCCGGATTTGCCGGACTATCAAACGTTGGTGTCGGATCTGCACCAGCACACCGTGTTTTCCGATGGCAACGTCTGGCCGACGATCCGCGTCGGAGAAGGGCTGCGCGACGGGGTGGACGTGATGTCGGTGACGGAGCACTTGGAATATCAACCGCATCGGAAGGATATCCCGCATCCGGACCGAAACCGCAGTTTCGAAATCGCTAGTAAGCATGCCGAAGGGAAGGACATCCTCGTAATTCCGGGCGCGGAGGTGACGCGCAAGATGCCTCCGGGGCACTTGAACGCGGTCTTCATCAAGGATGCGAATCTACTGGTGCAGGATGATCCGGTGGAGGCGTTACGGGAGGCGGTCAAGCAAGGTGCGTCTACCTTCTGGAACCACCCGGCATGGTGGTCACAAGTGCCAACCGGAGTCGCGGAGCTAACCCCGATGCATGAGGAGATGCTCAAGGAGAATCTGATCCGCGGTATCGAGGTGGTGAACGAGAACACCTTTTCGGAAGCAGCCCTCGCGATCGCGCTGGAGCATGACCTCACGATTATGGGCACGTCGGATATTCACGGTCTGATCGATTGGGAATATGGCCAGCACCCCACGACCCATCGTCCGGTGACCCTGATCTTTGCGACGGAGCGGACACCCGCAGCGGTGAAGACCGCATTGTTCGAGGGGCGCACCGTGGTGTGGTTCAACAACGCGTTGATTGGACGTGAACGATGGGTGACTGCATTGCTCGGGCAGTGCATCACGCTGCAAGTCGAAGAGCCCGTGCAGAAGTCTGAGGTCTTACAAGTCGAGTTGGCCAATCACAGTGATGCGGACTTCATGCTGCGCAACGTCGGGGCGCTGCGGACCCTCAATCAGTCGGACATGTTTACTCTGCCGGCCCAAAGCAAACTGAAGGTCTGGGTGTTGCCTGCCACGGCTCCGGACGGCGATGCGCTGGCCCTCGAGCTCGAAGTGCTCAATGCGGTGACCGCGCCGGGCGAACATCCCATCATGGCGCTGAAAATCGTTAAAAAATAGGGCTAACAGGGAGGCCTAAGATTCGGCCGGGAGCCTGCGTTTAAGGTCCTGCAGCACGGTCAAGGTTGCGGGGCTCGTGAAAGTCTGCAGGCCGTAGTCAATGATCCGGCGGGCGGCTTCGCTGGTGCCCCAGCGCAAGTTGATGCGGGCGGCGGCAATGAGGAGGCGCGGACGGCGGTCGAAGCGCATTACCCCTTCATTGATCCAGGCAATATGCTCGGGAGGGGGCGCGGCGGAGCTGCGATCCCAGACGGCGGAAAACTGTTCGAACCATTCCGCCGTGAGCGCCGCGCGGCCCCGGGCTTGCAGCAGCGGATATAACGCGGCGTCGATCTGAGCGGGCGTCAGATTGGTCGGTGTGTCGAGAAGCTGAATACGGCTGAGTTCCCGGTAGGCGAGGGTGCGGTCCACCCCGAGTTTGACCGCTTCGGACAAGTATTTTTTGGCCCGCTCGGTGTCGTGGTTGGCGGAGGCGTAGAGGCCGAGGGCAGCAAGGAGGCGGGGGTCGCGTTCGCCCCGGCTGTAGGGTGCCACGAGGGTGAGCCCGGCTTCGCTGATGCGTGCGGCGGCGGCGAGGGTTTCACCAACGAGCCGACCCGATCCGGCGTCCGTGGCCGACCGCACTTCCACGACGGGAGGCTCCGGCAGGGATTCGCCTTTCTTGGCGTTGAACTGGATTGATTTGTGATCGGTGAACTCAATATAGCCGCGCAATTCGCTGGTCATGGCCTTGAAGTCCTGACCGAAACAGGCGTTAAAGAGTTCTTCGGTGAGGGGTTCGCGGGCGGAACGGGTGACAAATCGCAGGAAGGCCGACTGATAGCGCTGACCCCGACCGTAGAGGCACAGATGCACGAAGGCGTAGCATTGGGCCGACCAAACCTGGTCGGGTTTGGCGGATTGATTACCGAACATGTCGTCCAAGGGGATTAACGCCCGCCTTGAAAGCAGGGCCCCGAAGTCGGTGCCCTTGATTCCGCCAAAGCCATCACCGATCTGGGCGAAGCTGATACGGCGTTTGCTGAAGTCGACCGCCGCCAGCATGCGAGCCATGCCCTCCTCAAACCAACGTTGTTGGTCGGTGCCGGTTTGGCGACGGATGAGGTAGCGGAAGTATTCCTGGTAAAACGCCCGGGCGGGATCGACCTCGAGCGTCGCGCCGATGGAGAGTTCCTCCTCCAATGGTGCATCGTCGGCATCTGCAATGGGAGGCAGCGCGGTCGCTCCCGGGTCGAGGGCGGCGAGGGCATCGCCATCAATTTCCAGATCAATCTGGCGGCGGTTGATAACGATGGCGGTGCGATCGGGAAGGGTGATGAACAAGCTGTTGGTGCGATAGGTGTCGACCTCCTGGGCTGGAGGCACGAAGCGGCTGAAATCATTACCCCGACCGCATAAGATCAGCAGGGAGGGTGGACCACTCGGGGAAGGTTGAATCCCCGGCATGATCACGTTGATGGCCGACTGCAGCAGGGCGAAATCCTGGAGGCTCCGGCGGGTCTCCCCGGCGGATAAACTGGAGAGCACTTCAAATCCGGGGAGGGTTGCGTAAAGCCAATCCTCGGGTGGGGGAAGAATGCGGGTGTCGCTGACCTCAAACACCGGCAGTTGCACCACGTCGGTATCGACTTCGGTGGCGAAATCGGCGGCAGTCAGAGACGATAAACCTGCGCCCAGCGCAGCGCCCAACCAGACCAAAAACACGCTGACCCTAAAGCGGGTAGTAAACATCAAGGAGAGCGAAGTCGGCATAGGGCAGGGAGAAGCGCCAAAAGATACGGCCAGCGATGCCGCCCATGGTGACGAAACGCAAGATTGCGTTGGACTGAATTGAGAAGTCACCCGGTGGTGCGAAGCGCGACGTGCCGGACGCCGTGTTTGGCTGGTTCCGCTGGCGATTATGAGACGCTGGGCAGTCGCTCTAGTTCTGCGCCCAGTCGCAGCACTTCGGCAATAAACAGATCGAGATCGGCCCGCGTGGTGCGGTGGTTGTTGATCGCGATGCGCAGACAATAGCGACCGTGCACGGTGGTGTCGGTCGCCACTGCCGTCCCGGCTTCTTGAATACGCAGCATGATTTCGGTGTTCATGGCTTTGACCGCGGCCTCATTCGCATCCGCGCCCCGGTAGCGAAAACAAACGATGTTGATCGAGGTCGGGGCCATTAACTCCAGCTTGGGTTGAGCCTCAATGAGTTGGGTCAAATACGCGCCCTGCGCGATGTTCTGATCGATCAAACGGCCGAATTTTTCGACGCCTTGCTCTTTGAGCGACATCCAGATTTTCAGAGCCTTGAATCCGCGCGACAGCTCGAAGCTGTAGTCCGCCAGAAACTCTCCTGAGGCCACGCCCCGAGGTTTCTCTTCCAGGTATTCACCGTGAATCGCGAAGGTATCGCGGTGAAGTTTGGCATCCCGGACCAACGCACAGCCTGCTTCAAACGGCGTGTGCATCCACTTATGGGGGTCGAGGGCCAATGAATCGGCCCGCTCGAGTCCGTCGACCAGTCCCCGATTTTCGGGAGCGATTTTGATTAAGGCACCGATGCACCCATCGATGTGGAACCACAGCCCTTCGCGTCGGCAAAGGGCGCCAATGGCTGGCAGGTTGTCGATCGAGCCGGTGTTGGTCGTGCCGGCGGCCGCGATCACACACACCGGGCGCAACCCCGCGGCTCGGTCGGCGGCAATAGCTCGCGCCAGTGCGGTGACATCCATTCGAAACGCGTCGTCACTGGCGACGAGCCGAAGCGATTTGCTGCCCAAGCCTAGAATTTCCAACGCTTTTTGGTGCGCGGTGTGAGCTTGATCGGAGGTATAAAACCGCAAGCCCTGCGGCAGGGCAGTGATGCCTTCGGCGCGCACATCGACTCCTGCCATGGCGTTACGCGCAACGGTCAGCCCCACCATGTTGGCCATTGATCCGCCCGAAGTAAGGGTGCCGCTGGCGCTGGCGGGAAAGCCCATCATTTCCTTTAACCAAGTCACCACTTGGCGATCGGTGGCGGCTGCGGCGGTATCCCCGCCTCCGAGATTTGATCCGTCGATGGCGGCCAAGAAATCACCCAACGCTCCAGTGAAGTTGCTCGCGCCCATATACCAGCCCCAGAAGCGCGGGTGAATGTTGCCCATGGCGTAGGGAATCAGGTTTTGCCGCATTTCCTCATATACTTGCGCCAAAGGCAATGGCCCGGTGGGCAAAGGCGCGTGATGACTGGCGCGAACTGTTTCGGGCATGGGCTGCCAAACCGGTCGATCTCGGACTGTGCTGAGATGCGTGACGGCGTCGTCCACCATCCGCCGGGCCAAGGCGCGAGTTTCGGTCCAGTCTTGAGGGTCGAGGGTTTCTTCCGGCTCTCTGTTCATCATGTCCCGAAATGAATCAGATGCTCGCACGAAGCGAGCTTGGAGCGTGGGTTGAATTTACCCCGTTGTCAGGGCAGAGGGTCCCCCAAACCAGCCGATGGAAGCACGATCTCTGGGGGTTGTTTTCCAGATATTCTGGGACCGTAGAGCGCGGGAGAGGGCGAATATACCAATTGGAAAGTGTTAGCCATCAATTGAGAAAGCTTGGTTCGAGGGGCGGAATCTCTACGTTTGCACGCCGTGAATTCCGTCCATTTTTGCTACCCGCGTAACTCGTCTTTTAAGTCCTGGGAGCACGAGACGCTGGCCAATGTCAAAAAAGAGTTTTTTGCCTATGGAATTGATCGGGAGTATGCGTGGTGTGACTCCCCCGAGGAGGCGACGATTATCGTTTGGCTCGAATCCAATACTTTCAAATTTTCCGATCACATTCGGAACGTGGAGACGGAACCCTTACTCAACCGGTTCCCGGAAAAGGTATTCTGTTACAACTACGATGACCACCCCGCGGGATTCATCGATGGGGTCTATGCTCAGATGCCTCATTCACGCTTTGATCGCGGTCAGCATCGCTGCATCAATCTCATGTTTCAGCATAACGAGCTTATTTATGATCTGACCGATGCGGATACGCAGCGATCGCCGTCCTTGTTGTGCTCGTTTCGAGGTTCATTTTCGCACCCGATCAGACCGGCGATGTTCAAGGTCTGTGAAGGCATGGCCAGCCCGCACGCTTTGCAGATCGTCGACAAGTGGTATAACCACAGTGAACAGGAAAAATCAGACTTCGTGCAGGAACTCCTGGATAGCAAATTCGTGTTGTGTCCGAGAGGGTTGGCTCCGTATTCCAACCGCACTGGAGAAGCGATGGCGGCGGGACGAGTGCCGATAATCATCGCGGATGATTCGCAGAACTTCAGTGGTATTGAAATGGAGCGATATGCGCTCTGGTTGAAAGAAGCAGAGATCGCACGGCTGCCGGAACTGATGCTCCAAAACGAGTCCCGGGCGGGGGAAATGGGGCGAATTGCGCGTCAGGTTTGGAACGAGAAGCTGGGCCGGGGAAAACGGCTGCTCAATCTCCTCAACCTGATCATGGAGCTGAAGGAAAACCGAACCGCCGTGGTCGATATGGACTATTACCGAGCCCGGTGGCATTCCCACGAATTTCACCGGGCCCATGGTTGGACGCTGAGGCAACGCCTGGAGCGCAAGGTCAAGCAGACCCTCCGCCAAGTTGTGAGATCATAGCCCGATCTGATTTGGCCGGAATCCCGCTTTGGGCAGCTGACTTGGCCGTGGCTACGGCACACGATCTGATGATCCTATCAGGACACAAAAAAGGCCGCACCTGAGGATGCGGCCTTTTGATTTAAGAGGAACGTGCAGGGCAGAGGGCCGTTAGCCTTTTTTATGTTTGGTGCTCTTTTCTTTTTCCGATTTCCCTCCGCTATCTTTGCCTGATTTCTCGGGCTTCTGGTCTTTGTCGGATTTGCCTTTTTTCTTGTCGTCGTCTTTTGCCTTTTTCTCGGATTTAGCAGATTTAACTGACTTTCCGATGTCGGATCGGGCGGCGATGCGTTGGAGGCTTTGCGCTTCACGTTTGGTGATTTGACCGGACCCTTGCAGTCCCTTGAGGTAGCGGGACACTTGAGAGACGAACGCACCGTGATTGCGGGCGCCCTCGGCATAGGTTGCGAACGCAGCGGCCAATTGAGAGCCCAAATCGACGCCACTGGCATCAGGCCGGTTTACGATTTGAGCATCCACGTTGAGGATGATGATGGTGCCGGTGATGACCAAGTTTTGTTGATCGGTGGCATCGCCCACGCCGTCGCCATCGGAGTCGGCGTTGAGCGGATTGAGACCAGCGGTCACTTCGTCGCCGTCGGAAACGCCATCGTCATCGGAGTCGGAGTCGAGGGGGTCGGTGCCGAGGGTGAGCTCGGCCCCGTCATCGAGACCATCGTCGTCGGAGTCGCTGTTGAGGGGATCGAGGCCCGCGGTGACTTCGTCGCCGTCGGAAACGCCGTCGTCATCGGAATCGGCGTTGAGGGCGTCGGTGCCAAGGGTGAGCTCGGTGCCATCGTTGAGGCCGTCGTCGTCGGAATCGCTGTCGAGGGGATCGAGGCCGGCCGTGACTTCGTCGCCATCGGAAACGCCGTCGTCATCGGAATCGGCGTTGAGGGCGTCGGTGCCGAGGGTGAGCTCAGCGCCGTCGTCGAGACCATCGTCATCGGAGTCGCTGTCGAGGGGATCGAGACCGGCGGTCACTTCGTCGCTGTCGGAGACGCCGTCGTCATCAGAATCAGCGTTAAGGGCATCAGTGCCGAGGGTGAGCTCGGTGCCGTCGTCGAGACCGTCGTCGTCGGAGTCACTATCGAGGGGGTTTAAGCCCGCGTCGACTTCGACGCCGTCGATGACATTATCTCCATCTGAATCTGGGTTCAGTGCATCAGTGCCAAGGGCAAGTTCCGCACCGTCGATGAGGCCGTCCGCATCGGAATCGGGATCGAGCGGATTTAGTCCGGCAGTAACCTCAGCACCATCGGTGACACCGTCACCGTCGGAATCGGGATTCAGCGGGTTGGTGCCCAGCGTCGGCTCGACGCCATCACTGATACCGTCTTCGTCGGTGTCGGCGTTGAGGGGATCCAGGCCTGCCGCTACTTCCGCGCCGTCGGTGACGCCGTCGGAATCGGAGTCTGAATTGAGGGGATTGGTGCCGAGAGCGGCTTCCTCAAAGTCGCTGAGTCCGTCGGCGTCGGTATCGGCGGCCAAGGGGTTGGTGCCGGCGGCGAGTTCGTCGCGGTCGGATACGCCATCACCGTCGGAATCGCTGTTGGCGTCGTTGGGATCGATGTCATCGCCATCGGTGACGCCGTCGTCGTCGGTGTCGTTGTCCAGCGGGTTGGAGCCAACCGCGACTTCGGCACTGTCGTCGAGGCCGTCGTCGTCGGAATCGGTGTCGTTGGGGTTGGTGCCCAAGGTGGCTTCGGTGCCGTCATCCAAGCCATCCCCGTCGGAGTCGGCATTGAGTGGGTTGGTCCCGGTGAGAACTTCGTCGCCGTCGTTGACGCCGTCACCGTCGGTATCAGCGGCCAGTGGGTTGGTGCCGAGCGCGAGTTCGTCGGCGTCGGAAATGTCGTCTCCATCGGAGTCGCTGCCGGCGTCCAACGGATCAATGTCGTCGCCGTCTTCCACGCCGTCACCATCGGAGTCGGCGTCGAGCGGATTGGTGCCGTTGGCCACTTCTTCGCCGTCGGTC
>CAXBOL010000127.1:0-9056 GCA_963977295.1 uncultured Opitutaceae bacterium | reverse complement strand
GCCACATGACATTGTCGCGCGGATCTTCGAACCGATGCCGCGCCGTCGTCGCGGTCGCCGATGCCACCAGCAACTCCACGTTGTAAACCGCCGCAGACAAGTGGGCATATTTTTGCGCGATGGTTTCCCCTTGCTCGGTCATCCGCATGCGACCCGCCAATGAGCCGTCCGCCAGCGCTTCCATGAACCAGTGCGTAGGCCCGGCCCCCCGACCAACCGTGCCCCCGCGACCATGAAAAAACACCGGCTTCGCGCCGTGTTGCGCCGCTGTTGCCGCCAAGGCTTGTTGCGCCCGATGCAGTGCCCATTGGCTCGCAAAAATGCCACAATCTTTGTTCGAATCGGAATACCCGACCATCATCTGGAACTCCGGCTTCACCCCTGCCACCCCAATCCGTAAACTGCGTTGGGTCACGGGATGACTTAAAAAGTCAGCCACGATTCCGGGCCCCGCCTGCAGGTCGCCCATCGTTTCAAACAACGGTGTCACCGGCAAGGGGCAGCTCAATCCGCCGTTCTTCCATTCCGCCAAACCCGCTTCCCGAGCGAGGAGATACACCACTAACAAATCCTCCGTGCAGCGGGTCATGGAAACGATGAGCGCACCCAATCCGGCCGCGCCATGCTCAGCCCGGTGCGCCGCCAACACGCGGTAACACGACAACACTGCCTTGGCTTCGGGACCGGTTTCCATCCCTTCCGCGAGGAAGGGGCGCGGAGACTGCAATTCCCGGTCCAGTAACGCTCGCTTTTCCGCGGCCGGTAAATCGGCAAACGACACGTCGGTCAGAATCCCCGCCGCCTTGAGCAACTGATCCAACGCTTTCTCGTGGAAAGTCGAATTCTGCCGCACGTCCAAATTGGCGAGATGAAATCCGAAAGTCTGCAACTGCCGCCGCAACGGCCGCACGTAATCGCTATTCAACACGTCGGCACCAATCTCATCCAAAGACGACGCGAGCACCTCCAAATCGTGATCCAGTTGCTCGGCCTTCGCGTATCCCACTGGGGCCGTGCCGGCCTCCATCGCGGCCAAAACTTTGGCCCGCATCAAGGCGACCGAGGTCCGCCAAGGCTCCTCTTGGTGTTTTGCGATTATTTCATCCCCACCAAACTGCGGCGCGCTCTTCAACTCTTGAGCGAGACGAATATTCAATGCGGTGAGCATTTCCGGCGGAGATTGAAACAGGGAGCTGAGCGGAAGCTCTTGAGCGAGTTTTTCCAAGCCGCGACGCTGCACCCGCAACGCGTTTCGACGCAGTGAGCGCAGCGACGTGGCGGTGACTTCGGCCGTCACAAACGGATGCCCGTCACGATCGCCCCCGATCCAGGTGCCGAAACGCACCAACGGACCCACCGATTCCAATTTGTCCAAATCAAAGCCTTCGTTAGCCCATGCTTCCTGCAAGTGCACGAAGGAGCGCGTGACGGTCTCGGGAAATACGTCGCGCAAATAGTGCAGGGCGTTGTCGAGTTCCGCGGCGATGGTCGGTCGCGTAACATGGATCTCCCCCGTGCGCCACAGGTTCTCCAACCTCGCCTCGATTTGATGCTGCAGGCGGTTTTTTTCCCGGGGCGTGTAGGCCGAGTTTTCGTGCCGATTGATCAGACCGTAGATTTCCCGGTGCAATTCGCGCACAGTGGCACGTTTCGCTTCCGTCGGGTGAGCCGTCAACACGGGCTCGACCGAGACGTCGCGCAAAATTTCGAGCATCTGTGTTTCCGAAAATCCGGCTCGTTTCAGAGCACTCAAGTTATCCGCCCACAGCCCTTTTTCCGCCGTCGGCCCTTTACGTTTTTCCCGCTCCCGTCGCGTCCGAGCGGCCGCACGTTCTTCAACGATGTTGAGCAACTGAAACGAGATCGAATAGGCCTGTTCAAGTGATCTCGATGCCGTCGCGGCGGTGACCTGTTTGGTGCCGATCCACGGCAACTGATCGGCGAGTTCGTGTTCGCCGATGCGCCGCAACACGGCGGCAAACGAACTCATGAGGAAGTTGAGCTCTTCCTGGAGAAACCGAAATCCTTCTTCACGGAGTGGGTGCTGCGTCTGAGTTGCCATCGCCGACACCATGTGCGACCCGATGCGTCGCGCCACTCGTTTTTTTAAATATCGTCGGTGATGCTGGCAAATCGCCGCACCCGCTTACCGGCCACCGTGATCCACTCGTTCCACATTTCCGCCGGCCGAACCCACAGCCCGCGTTCGCCGTAAAGCGCCTGGTAAACGACCATGGGCGAGAGCGTTTCGGAGTGACGCGCCACTGCAATCACTTCATAGCGCCCCCCTTTGTAGTGGCGGAAAAATCCGGGTTTTGGTTCGTCTGGGAGAGGAGGAAGATCGTGGTCAGCACTCATATTAAAACAGCCACCAAGTAGCCAGTTGGAGAAAGACCAAAAAACCCACCATGTCCACGACGCCTGTTAAAAAGATCGATGAGCTTTGCGCCGGATCAAAGTTGAATTTTTTAAGCGTCAGCGGAATCGCCGCTCCGGCAAAACCTGAAAAGGTCATCGTGCAAATCATCGCGGTCGTTACCACTCCGCCGACCAACCAGTCTTGTTTCCACAACGCCACCGCAGTTCCCGTAATCATACCGATGGCCACCCCGTTCAAAAATCCCTTGGTCGCTTCCCGAGCGCAAATGGCCCACGTGTCCCGCGGTTGAATTTCCCCCACGGCCAGGCTGCGAATCAGCACGGCCAGCGTCTGGGCTCCGGTGTTGCCCCCGAGGTTGGCGATCACCGGCATCATGACCGCCAAGATGGTGATGTGGGCGATCTGCTCTTCGTAAAACGTGATGACCGCGGCCGCCACGCTGATGGTCAGCAGGTTCACCACCAGCCAAGGATTTCGCTTCATCAAGCTTTCGCCCACCGAATCCAAAATACTCTCATCTCCGCCGGCACCGACCATTTTCTGAAGATCCTCCGTGGCTTCATCTTGGATAATATCCAGCACGTCATCGTGCGTCACGATTCCAATCAGTTCACCCGTCTCATCCACCACCGGTAACGCGGCCAAGTTGAATTCCGCCATCCGATACGCGACTTTCTCACGATCGTCGTGCAAGCGGCACACCCCCTCCACCTCTTGCATGATGTCACCCATCAACGCTCCCGGTCGCGCCAACAACAGCTCGCGCAAAGAGACGACCCCGGCCAGTCGCTTGCTATCGTCGACCACATACACGTAGTAAATAGTGTCCGTTTCCTCGCGTTGCCGCCGAATGTCCTGAATCGCCTCCTCGATGGTTTGCCCGATTTTGAGCACCGCAAATTCGGTGGTCATCACGCCACCCGCGGTCTCGGGATCGTAGGAAAGCAGCAGGTTGATGTCCTCGGCCGTTTCGGGCTCCAAGTTACTCATCAAGCGCTCCCGGTCGTCATCCTCGAGCTCTGCCACCACGTTGGCTGCATCATCCGGATCAAACTCCTCGAGCATCGCCACCGCCCGACTGTTGCGCATCGCCCCCAATACCTCGGCGGCATCCTCCTCGTCCATCTCCGCCAACACATGCGACGCCTTGGCTTCACTCACTCGGCGCAAAATTTCTCGCCGCTCGTCCACCTCCAACCGGGTCAACGCCCGAGCCAAGGCCACATCCGAGGACTCCTCCAACACATCCTCCGCTATCCTCATCAATTCCTCAAACGTGGCCTCGAGGATCATTTGATCCTCATCAAGCTCGTCGGTCGGAATTTCGGGGGTGGCATCATTCATCGGAATCGATGGACTGTAGGAACTCGCCCTCCCCTGACAATGACCGATCCCATGACAACGGGGAGACGTGGAAGATTTTCATCGCTTCACCCTTGCCGCGAGGGTCGGTCCCTGTTTCGTCTCTCCCCACATGGCCCGAAGGTTTCCGCTCATCTTCACTTTGACTGCCTGGCTTTTTGCCACCGGCAGCCATTGGGATTTGGTGCAGACTTTCGCTTGGGGAAAAATGTTCGCCACCTACGCGCAGACCATGTCCTACGCGGACGCAGCGAAACTGACCTTCAACCCCAACAACCTTTGTGACATCTGCGAAATCGTTGATGAAGCCCAACACGGCACCGAAACCGACCCGTCTGCACCGGCCTCCGCTGGCACCCAAAAGATCCTCCTCGCCCTTTCGCCTCCCGCGGCCCTCTTGTTGCCGGCGTCCACGCCGGGACGCTGGCCTGAGCAAACAGTATTGATGCCGGACCAGTCCGGATCAACTCCACCGCTGCCTCCTCCTCGCGCCTAGCGCGAAACCTCCCGCGTCTGTAATTCGTCCCGACCCTCCAGAGTCGTCGGACTTCCTGCGCATCTACTCGTCGCTCCCGCGAAGAGATCAACTTCGGTTCCCGCCGACGCTCCTCGCATGACGCACGGGCTGCGCCCCCACCACACCCTCTCACTTTCACTTCCTGTATGTTCTCGCATCGATTTTCCCGATTCTCTGTTTTCCTCGCCTTGGCCTCCGCGGCTTTCGCCCAAACCCCGGCCGTCCAACTGGACCCGGTGGTCATCACGACAGCTCGCCCCATTGAACCCCTTATTATCGCCACCGACGCCAAAGCGGCCGCTCAACCCGCCCCTGCTCACGATGGGGCCGACGTGTTAAAAAATATTCCTGGATTCGCGGTCATCCGCAAGGGTGGCACCGATGGGGACCCCATGCTGCGAGGCATGGCGGGATCCCGCCTCGGCATTCTCGTCGAAGGCGAAGGGGTGCTCGGCGGCTGTTCCATGCGTATGGACCCTCCCACGGCTTACATTTTTCCCGCCGCCTACGACCGCATCACGGTTATCAAGGGCCCGCAATCGGTGCGCTATGGCCCCATCAGTCCGGCGGGGGCCGTGCGATTCGAGCGCGATTTTGCCCAACGTGACGACACCGGCGCCACCGCCTTTGCGACTGCGACCGTGGGCGATTTTGGCCGCCGCGAGGGGGCCTTGGATTTGCGAGGGGGAACCTCCGCAGTGCAAGGCCGTGTCGCCGCCACTTACGCCTCCATGGGCGACTACCAAGACGGCGACGGTCAAAACGTTCACGGCGCCTACGAGCGTTGGAGCACCCATGCCTCCGTCGCCTGGACCCCCGACGCCCACACTTTCGTCGAACTTACCGGCGCGCGTAGTGACGGCGAAGCCTCCTACGCTGACCGCATGATGGACGGCTCCCTGTTCGACCGGAACAACGTCGGATTACGCGTCCGCCGTTCTGGCATTTCTGACCTCATCGCCACCGCGGAATTCCAAACCTACGTCAACGCGGTGGATCACGTGATGGACAACTATTCACTGCGGGCGTTTACGCCGTCGATGATGATGCCGGGTAAATCCGTCTCCAACCCTGATCGTCTGACCTACGGGGGGCGGTTCGCGGTCGAACTCACGCCCGCCGAAGCCCTGCGCCTCGACCTCGGACTAGATCACCAAAGCAATCGCCACCGCGTCCGATCCACCATGAATCAGGACACCATGCCGTATCAGGCGAAGGACCGCGTCGCGGACGCCACGTTTCATCAGACCGGTGCCTTTGCCGAGGCCGCCTACACCGTTTCGCATGACACCCGAGTCTTCGCTGGCTTGCGCGCCGATCAATGGTCGGCCACCGATCAACGCGCCACCGTCGCCCTCGGCATGATGGGCGGCACCACCCCCAACCCCACCGCCGATCTCAAACGTGACTCCACCTTGCCAGGAGCCTTCGCTCGCGTGGAGCATGACTTGGCCAAAGGATCCACCGTGTATCTCGGTCTCGGCCACACCCAACGCTTCCCTGACTATTGGGAACTTGTATCTGCCGAAAGCCTCACAACCGCCAGCGGGTTCGCCACCGCCGTGGAAAAAACCACCCAACTCGACGCAGGTTGGCTCTATCGCCAAGGCGCACTCGACGTCTCGGTTTCCACCTTTGTTGCCCAACTCGACGACTACATCCTCATCCAACGCAACGTGGCCAAACCCATGGCTACCATGGGCAGCGGCATGGGCGGCATGATGGGGTCCCGCCTAGCCACCGTGGCCCGCAACATCGGCGCGGAGACCTTCGGCGGCGAACTCGGCCTCGGTTATCGGGTCGGAGAATCGCTGCGCTTCGACACCAGCATCGCCTACGTCCGGGGAAACAACCAGACCGACGTTCTCCCACTCGCCCAACTCCCCCCGCTCGAAGGTCGTTTTGGCTTCACCTACGTCCGCCCCACGTGGTCCTTCGGCGCGCTCTGGCGCGGCGCGTTCGCCCAGAACCGCGTCGCCGTCGATCAGGGTAACATCGTTGGCCAAGACATCGGCCCTTCCCCGGCATTCGACGTCGTCTCGCTCAACGTCAGCTGGGCTCCGACCACCGCGATCCGTCTTTCCGCCGGCATCGACAACCTCTTCGACACGACCTACGCCGAACACATCAGCCGCGCCGGCGCCTCCGTCGCCGGCTTTACCCAGACCACCCGTGTCAACGAACCCGGCCGCTTCGCGTGGCTGAAGTGTGATTACCGCTACTGACCCCGGTTCCCACAGATGATCTCCGCAAATGCCCACTCGCTGATGGCAATTTCGCCCAAAAGCCGTTCCTATTCTATTAACGTGAAACGCTTAACTTTTCTCGGTCTCGCTCTTCTCCCCATCCTGCTGATGGCCCAGGAGGTCAAGTGGACTGAACTTCCCCTGCCCGCCTCCCCCGGTTCGACCACGCCTACCCTCACTGCCTCGCGCGATGGCAGCATCTATGCGTCCTGGACTGAGCCTCGAGGCGATCTTGAAACTGCCCTCCTGGTCTCGTCCTACGATCGTGAACTCGATCAGTGGTCCGCCCCGCAGACTGTCGCCCAAGGCGCTGACTGGGTGATCAACTGGGCCGATACGCCCACCTTGACCGCCGGCCTGCGCGGTCGCCTTGCCGCCACCTGGCCCGTCACCGGCGCCGGACATGGTCACGACTACTTCACCATGGTGAGCACCTCCGCGGATGGCGGCCAGTCGTGGACCGAGCCCGCCCCCCTCTCGGCCGAGAGTCGCACAACCGAATTTGCCTCCCTTGCCGCCCTCCTCAACGGCGAGTGGCTTGCCGTCTGGCTCGATGGCCGGGCCAAACCGACCAGCGACAACATGCAACTCTACAGCCGCATCCTGGGTAGCAATGATCCTGATACGTTGGTCGATGACCGCGTGTGCGACTGCTGCAGTATCAGCACCCTCGTGCTCCCGACCGGCGCCGTGCTCGCCGCCTATCGCGACCGCAGCGCCGACGAAATTCGAGACATGTCCTTTGCCAGCTTTAGTCGCGGCCAATGGGCCCGGTTGTCCTTCCCCGCCGCCGAGCAGTGGAAAATCGAAGGCTGCCCCGTAAATGGTCCTGCCCTCAGTCGCCGCGGCGCTCAAATCGCCGCAGCGTGGTATACGGCCGCCGACGATAAACCCCTCGTTCGCATCGCTCGCTCCACCGATATCGGGCGAACTTGGAACCTGGTGGGTAACGTGTCCGACGCCGAAGTGAAACCGCGCGGGGCCGTCAGTAGTGCGGTGCTCCGGGACGGCTCGCAATGGACCACCTGGGTCGAATCCACCAGCGCCATCGCGCTTCGCGGCATCAATGCTCGCGGCGAAGCCGGTCCCATCAGTCGACTGACCAACTCCACCGCGGCTGGCACCCGCGCCGGAGGCATCCCGCGCATGGTGGTTCTCGACAATCGCTCCGACCAACCCGCCCGCCTACTGGTGATCCGCACCGACCCAGGCGACGAAACCCAGCCCAGCCGGGTGACGACGCACCTTGCCTCCATCGCCGTGGATACAACTTCTGAGACGCTGGACGACTGCGGTTGCAGCTCCGCCGCTGAGGCTCGCGGGCACCCTTTGCGGGGAGTGATTAAAGACATCCTGCCCGACCGCGGTGCCTTACTTGTCGCCCATGAGGAAATTCCCGGGGTGATGATGGCCATGACCATGATGTTTCAAGTCGATCCCCGCGTGATTCCCTTAGTCCAAAAAGGTCAAAACGTCCTCGCGCGGATGGAAAAACGCGACGACGGCAAATGGTGGCTCTTCAGTATCCGCGTCGCGACTCCGACCAAGTGAATGGTCTCTTTTTGCCGCCTACCGCTTGCGAACTTCCTCCGAGCTAGTAGAGCTTAGCCGTTCCGCGTGAAACCTTCCGTCGCCCAATTCCTGCGCCAGCCTCACCGCCGCATTGTCGCGGTGGTCCTGGCGTTGGCGGTTTTTGGACTGGGACTGTTGGCTGCCGCGCCGAATTGGCACGAGGCCTTTCACCACGACGCTCACCACGCGAACCATTCGTGTGCCGTCGATTTGCTGGCCCACGGATCAAGTGCCGCGGCCCCGACCCTTGCGGTCGAGACCCCGATCTTCATTTCGATCGATCGCTTGGCAGATTATCGGCCTGTCATGGTGGATTCCATCGCCTTGCGGCGACCACCTGGGCGAGCGCCCCCGGTTGCTTAGATCAAAACCCATCACCTCGAGGTCC
The DNA here is from genome assembly GCA_963977295.1 of uncultured Opitutaceae bacterium. GTDB lineage: Bacteria > Verrucomicrobiota > Verrucomicrobiia > Opitutales > Opitutaceae > Actomonas. The sequence continues at coordinate 591 of CAXBOL010000127.1, read as the reverse complement.
AGACCGTAAGACTGCCTGGCAGCTCAGCGGACCTCTTTTGATCCTTTCGCAACTCCATTTGCCTCCCGCGCGGCCGCAGGCCCGTCGGCGGGCCTACGCTCGCATCTTCATGAATTATATTTTCCGTTTTCCGCTGCTCTTCGCTGCGGCTTCCTTCTCTTGGGTTTCCGCTCAATCCGTCAACCCAGTGCCTACCGAAACTCGGGCGGTCGAACTCGAACACGTTGTCGTTTCTGCTCATCCTTATGGACGATCAGCCAACGAAATCGCCCAGCCCACCCATCTACTGACCGGTGACCATCTCGATCAACATCAGGCCACCTCGCTCGGCGAACTTCTCTCCAGCGAACCAGGTGTGAGCTCGAGCTACTTCGGGCCCGGGGCGAGTCGTCCCATCATCCGGGCCCTCGGCGGTCCCCGCGTCGTGGTGTTGGAAAACGGCACCGACACTATCGATGCCTCAGTCGTGAGTCCGGACCATGCGGTGTCCCTGGATCCGCTCCTGATCGAACGCGTTGAAATCACGCGCGGACCGGCCGCCTTGTTGCAAGGTGGGGCCGCCATCGGTGGAGCGGTCAACGTAATCACGCA
>CAXBOL010000126.1:0-9074 GCA_963977295.1 uncultured Opitutaceae bacterium | reverse complement strand
GTGCGGGTATCCAAGGGGGGATACAGCGACTATGTGCGCCCGCTTGAAGCCGGAGCCGCTGGCATAATCGTGCCTCACGTCGAATCGGCCGAAGAAGCCCGCCAGATCGTCGAATGGACTCGATTCCTTCCCCTCGGAAAACGGGCTTTGGATGGCGGTAATATCGACGGTCATTTCTGCCTCGAACCCGCCGAGGACTACCTGCGGAACTCCAACGAGGAACGCATCATAATTCTTCAGATCGAATCGCCCGAAGGATTGGAACAGGTCGAAGCCATCGCGGCCGTGCCCGGATTCAACGCATTCCTCTTTGGCCCGGGTGACTTCAGCCATCGCATTGGCAAGGTCGGCCAACTCGCCGATCCCGAAGTAGTCGCAGCCCGCCAACGCGTTGCGGCCGCCGCCCGCGCGAATGGAAAATTTCTGATCGCTTCCGGTCGCTACGCACCGCTCGACGACTTGGTTTCCGAGGGAGTTCGCGTTATCAATATCGGCGCCGACGTGGTCGGTATCAGTTCTTACGTGCAGACCGGACTCAAAACGCTGCAGAACGATCTCAACGCGTTGCCCGAAAACATCCGTCCCTCAATGTAATCCGGATGCCTGATCCGTTGTCATTCTCACTCGCCGGCAAAATCATCATCCAATTCGGCGGCACCGGCTTGCTCGGTCGCGCCTTGGTCGACGCCCTCGCCTCCGCCGAGGCGACGTTGATCGTCGCTTCCCGCAACCGCGCGGCCCTCGAATCCCTCGCCGCCGCGCAACACGCTGCCGGTCACTCCGTGCAAATCGAAGAAGTGGACATCGGTTCCGAGGACTCCCTGCGGGCGTTGCGCGATCGCGTGCTCGCCGAACACGGTCGCGTCGATGGCATCGTGTTCAACGCCGTCAGTCGCCCCATGAAAGGTTACTCGGCAGACCTCGATCAATGGCGCGCATCCATGGATGTCAACTCCACCGGCTTCTTCGCCACCGTGCGGACGTTTGGCGACGCCATGGCCGAGCTCGGATCCGGCAGCATCGTCAACATTGCCTCCCAAATGGGCACCATCGGCATGAATCCCTGGCTCTACGAAGGCACGTCGATGTCCGCCTCGCCCGACTACTTTTTCCACAAGGGCGGCATGATCAATCTCACCCGTTACCTCGCCTCGCACTACGGCGAGAAGAACGTGCGGGTGAATGTCGTCTCTCCCGGTGGTATTTATAACCCCGATACACCCCAAGCCGACGCCTTCCTCAAACGCTACGGCAAAATGACCATGCTCGGCCGCATGGCCGAAGCCCCCGAGATCGGAGGCAGTGTCGTTTTCCTCCTCAGCGACGCCTCCACCTACATCACCGGCGCCAACCTCCCCATCGACGGCGGCTACACTGCAAAGTAGCTACCGACCACTCCTCCTCTTTTATTAACCACGTCTATGAACGAAGTGAATGGTATGACATGGACACGAATAAACACTAATGGCGTTCCGCCTACCGGCTCCACGTCTCCTCAATTAGTTAAAAAGCACTGGAGTGGGTTTCATCGCGTAGCGGTAGCGAAGCCCATTCGTGTCCATTCGTGGTTAAAAAACAATCCAGTCCCAAGTCATCCATGAGCTACAATCGCACCCTCAACGGAAAAACAATCTGGATTACCGGCGGCGCCGGCTATCTTGGGTCAGCCCTCACGCGCGAACTCGACGCCGAAGCGGATCAAGTCGTGTGCCTCGATCTAGCCGGGCGCGCTGCAGCACTCGTGCAGGAGCATGATTTAAAACGCACCATACCCGTTACGCTCGACGTCAATGATCCCGCCACGCTCCCGGCCGCCATCGACCAACTCGTCGCCGCCCACGGACTGCCTGATGGCGTTGCCCATCTCGCCTTCTCCTCGTCCAGCGGCCACCGGCTCGAAGATCTTCCGGTCGAGATCTTTCAGCGCACGTTCAACCTATCCCTTGCTCCCACCTTCGTGCTTTGTCGCGCCTTAGCCGAGAAGATGAAGGTCCGCGGCTCCGGTAACATCGTCTTGTTTTCCAGCATGTATGGCGTCGTTGCGCCTGATCCTCGCATCTACGTTGACCCCATGATGCCGAACCCCATCGACTACGGCGCCAGCAAGGCCGCGCTGCTCCAGCTCACCCGGTATTTCGCCGTCCACTACGGCTCATCTAACCTACGCTTCAACGCCATCACTCCCGGCCCTTTCCCTCCAATGGCGGTGCAGGATGCGAATCCGAAATTCGCCGCCGATCTGCGCGCTAAGACCGCCCTCAATCGCTGTGGAGTAAATGACGAAATCGTCGGCCCCACGCTCTTCCTGCTTTCCGACAGCGCCTCCTACGTCACCGGCCACAGTCTGGTGGTCGACGGCGGCTGGACCAGCTGGTAGGATCCTTTTCTGCCCGCTCCGCACTAGCCTTCCCGCTCTCCCCTTTTTATCTCATGCGACCTCTCGATATCATTGTCATCATTGTTTACCTCATCGGCGTGGTCTGGGCGGGCTTGGCCAGCCGCGGCAAAAAGGGCGACAGCGACGAGTTCTTCACCTCCAAGGGTGGATTCACCGGTCGTCTCGGCATGATCATGGTGGGGTTCAGTATGGCGGCCACGTTGTTCAGTGGCGTGAGCTATGTGATCTACACCAGCGTCGCGTTCTCAGCAGGGGCGGGCATCGTCATTGGCATGCTCGGATTCCCACTTACGTGGGTGCTGCTACGATTCTGGTTCTTACCCCGTTACCTTGCAGGCGGTGGGAGCCATCCCTATGACATCATCGAGGAACGCCTTGGGCCCTCTGTCCGGTTGTGCCTGTCGGCCATGTTTATTCTGCTCCGGATAGGCTGGATGGCGGCCATTCTCGTCGCCCCGACTTTGGTCCTCATCGGTGCGACCGGATTGGATGAGTCCTGGTTCTGGCCCATCGTTATTAGCATCGGCGTCACCTGCACGCTTTACACCACTATTGGTGGTATCCGCAGCGTCATCGTGACCGATGCCATCCAGTTCTGTATCATGGCGCTCGGCATGCTCTTCATCATCGGATTCATCCTCCATAAACTGGATCTCCCGATCGGTGAAATTTACGCCCAGCTCGACGTCGGCGAACGGCTCAACTTGTTCAATTTCTCTTTCGATCTCACCGTAGACCTGACCTTCTGGACCGTCGTGATTGGCCTTATGATCGGCAACCTGGGTAGCTACACGGGTGACCTAATGATGCTCCAACGTTACCACGCCGCCGAGTCTCCTCGCGCCGCGGCAAAGGCGTTTGCGGTCAACACCTGGGGGGTGGTCATCGTTTGTGTGCTTTTGGTTACCGCGGGTCTCCTGCTCTGGGTATGGTTTCAAAAACACCCCGACCCCAACTTGCCGGAAAACGCCGACCAAGTCCTCGCTTACTTTATTACCACCGAGCTCCCTCCCGGCATCGCTGGTTTGCTCATCGCCTCCATCCTCGCCGCCACGATGAGTAGTATGACCAGCGGTATCATCGCGCTGGCTGGCACGCTGACCAATGACTGGCTGCAGCGGTTCGGACATCCCCGCACCGCGGCCGAACTCCTGCGCTTCGGTCGCTACGCGACCATCGGGGTGGGCGTGCTCGCCATGGCCGCCGCAGGGTTCGCGACGGCCATGGGTTCATTGTTTCAAAGCACCCAAGCCATCATGGGCGCGTTCTTCGGTCCGATGGTCGGCTGCATGATGATCGTAGTGAACAAATGGCAACTCCGCCCCGCCGGAGTCCTACTCGGTATGGGCCTCGGCACCGTGGCCGGCTGGCTGATTGCCTTCTCCGCCATCTCCAACCTCTGGGTCGCCACCGGCTCCCTCATCGTCACTCTCAGCGTATCCTGCTGCTTCCGCCGCAAAGAAACCACCAATGGATGAATCCTCTTCACCGCGGTCGTTAACTCCGAATAAACCCCAATGGCGCTTTGCCTGCCGGCGCCTGTCTCCCTGAACCTCTTCCTGCCGGAATTCATCCCCCTGCCCTGTGATTATCGACTGCCACAACCACCTCGGCGTAGATCCCTACTTCTACCTCAACGGCTTCCACCCCTACGCCCAAGATCTCCCCACTTTGGTGACCGAAGGCCGTCATTGCGGCATTGATCGCTGGGTCGTCTTCCCGATGGTGGTCAATTTATCCTTCGACCTCGCGGCCATGCGCCGTCGGGAAATCATCGCCGGCGGACTCGAGAAGGTCCCCTACTCATTCGAAAACGAACGCATGCTGGCTGAGATCTACGACCTCTACCCGGACCTCGGCCAACACACCATCCCGTTCGTCATTCTAGACCCGTTGCGCGAGCCCACCGCCCAACTCACCAAACTGCGGGAGCTGCGCGAAAAGTATCCGTTCTACGGCCTGAAAATCCAGGCGACCATGATTCAGTCGGATGTCGCGGCGCTGCTCACTATCGGCCGGGGTTTTCTTGATTTCGCCGCCGAATTCAACCTGCCCTTCATCATTCATTCGAGCGTTGATCCGGCCGACACGTGGTCCCAGGCCACCAGCATTCTGCGCGTCGCCGAGGCCACTCCCGAGGTGAGATTTTGCCTCGCTCATTCCTGCCGCTTCGACCGTGACTGCCTCGATCGCGTCGCCGCGCTCCCCAACACCTGGTTCGACTGCTCGGCCCATCGAATCCACTGCGATTGTGTCTGCCAGGAACTGCCCAATATTGCCCCACCCGCACGCCGTTTCGATGCCGACTACACCGACCCGTCCGCCGTGCTGTTAGCCTTGGCCAAAGCCTACTCGACCAAGTTGCTTTGGGGTTCCGACACTCCCTTTCAAAGCTACGTCGATCACACCATGTCGCTGCGTAGCACCTACGCCGAAGAAACCGCCTGCCTGAACGCGTTGCCGCCCGATCTCCACCGCGCCGTAACTTGCGAAAACTTGCTCAAACTCCTGCAACTTCCCGATGAAAACCCTCTCACTCTCGGGTAGCGCCGCCCTTGTCACCGGGTCGTCGCAAGGTCTCGGCCTAGGCATTGCTCAAGGCTTGCTGGAGTCCGGTGCGGCCGTCGTTTTTCACGGCCACGAAGCCCGGCCGACCGAGGTGCCGGAACCTTCGACTTATCTGGTCCACGACCTGCTCGACCCCGCCGTCCCGGCTCAACTCATCGCCGATTCATTCCAGGCCGAACCCAGCCTCGACCTCTTGATATGCAACGCCGGCAGCTTTTTCGATCTGCCTTTCCTCGACATGGATTTGGCGACCTGGGATCGCACCCAAAACCTCAACGTGCGCGCCACCTACTTTGTCGTGCAAGCGTTCGCCCGGGCATTGGTCGAGCGCCAGCGACCCGGAGCCGTCGTCATCACCGCGTCCATCAATGGCTATCAGGCCGAGATCAACTCCAGGGCCTACGACACCTCCAAGGGCGCCCTTGTCATGATGACCCGCACCCTCGCCCAGGCCCTCGCCCCGCACCACATTCGAGTCAACGGCATTGCCCCCGGAATGATGCGCACGCCCCTCACTGAGGGTTGGCTCAACACCGACCCTGCCGGCGCTGAGCTTTACGCCAAACGCACGCTACTTAACCGCCTTGGCACGCCCGCCGACTGCGCCGGAGCCGTCTCTTTTCTGCTATCTCCAGCTGCCGGATACATCACCGGCCAGGTGCTCTCCATCGATGGCGGTATGGGCATCAGCCAGCTGGGACGAATCCAACCATGAACTCCATCGAGGATCTGCCCACGCCCAGTATTCTGATCTACGAAGATAGATTGGAGACCAATCTGCAGCGCCTCCAAAACGCCTGCAACCAAGCGGGTATCGAGCTCCGCCCGCACATCAAAACGCACAAGCTCGTGCCGATCGCCCGTCGCCAGTTGGCTCTCGGAGCCAAGGGGCTCACCTGCGCCAAACTCGGTGAGGCGGAGGCGATGCTGGCCAGCGGCGTGCGCGAAATTTTTCTCGCGCACTCGCTAGTCGACCCACGGCAAGTGCCTCGTATTACCGCCTTGATGGAACACCTCGACGAGTTGCGACTAGCCGTCACCAGCGAGGCCCACCTAGAGGCATTTCTCCCCCTGATCCGACAAGTGGGCCGCCCCCTTGCCGTGATGATTGCCGTGGATACCGGCCTTAACCGGGAAGGCGTCCGCGCCATCGCCTCCGCCCAGCGTATCGCGCAAAAGCTCGAAGCCGAGCCGCTTACCCGTCTGGCCGGGCTTTATTCTCACGAGGGTCAGTTCTACGTCAGCGACCAGACCCAACGCACCGCCGATGTCATTGCCCTGCTTGATCACCTTTGTAAGGTCCGCAACGCCATCGATCCTGCACTGGCGATCTGGCCGGGCTGCAGTGTCTCCGCCCTGGCGGTCATCGAGGCCGCCGCGGGTCGGGTGCAAGCCGTGCGTCCCGGCGCCTACGTTTTTGGTGACCTCTCCCTCACTCAAAACGCCAACGTCATGCCGTGGAACGATGTCGCCCTCCACGTTCTGGCCACCGTAGTCGACAAACCCACCGACAAACTGGCGCTCATCGACGCCGGCTCAAAAACGTTCTCGTCCGACAAGACCCGCGAAGGCATCACCGCCCGCGCCGCCGACGGACGTCGTTTGGAGGTCTTTGCCGCCAATGAAGAACATGGCTACCTCCGCGGCGACGATCTCAACGAGGTCAAAGTCGGCGACCGCATCGCCTTCGTTCCCGCCCACGTCTGCACCGTAGTCAACCTCACCGACCACGTCCAAGTCATCACCGCCGATGGATCCGTCCGCACCACCTGGCCCGTCGACGCCCGCGGCAAAAACCAATAACCTCCACCACTGTTTTTCAACCACAGATAAACACGGATGACCGACTCACTACAGTGCCCCCAAGCCGAAGTAGTGCATATCGTTTCGTTCTATTGTTTCGGTCTATTCGGTATCAGTGCGTAGTCGGTAGACGACGCCATCTGTGTCGATCTGTGGTTGAAAAAAACAAACCAGTTCATGCCGCCTCTCCAACGAACCCAAATTATTCAACCACAGATATACACAGATCCGATCCCTACTCTTCCGCATAATTCTTAACACGGTCATTCCCGTGCCTCCAAGGTTCCATCGCGTAACGGTAGTGGAGCCATCTGTGTTGATCAGTGGTTAAAAAAAACTTCCCTGCCTCTCAGCCTCCAAGTCAGCCCATGAACGCTCAGCCCTACATCGATTCTCAACACGCTCTGGCCGAAGGACCCGTCTGGCAAAACGACAGGCTCTACTGGGTGAATATCACCGAAGGACGACTCTATCGGCACAACCCAAACGACGACTCCACCACTCATTGGGATGTCGGCTCCACACTCGGCGTGGCCCTGCCCGCCGCCGAGGGGTGGTGGTGGACCGCTCGCGAGCGCGACTGCGCGTGGCTGCACGAGGCCACCGGAAAGGTCGTGCCCATTGCGGCGCCCATCACTCCAAATGTGCCGACCAATCTTCGGTTCAACGACGGCTTCTGTGGCCCCGATGGACACCCTTGGGTCGGCAGCGCGGCCCTCGACGGTTCACGCGAAACCGCCTCGCTCTATCGCTCCGATCCCGCGGGCGCCCTCCACATCGCTCTGCCCGGCATCACCCTTTCCAACGGCCTCGGTTGGTCTCCCGACAAGACCCGATTCTACTACGTCGATTCTTTGGCACACAACCTGTCGATCTTCGACTACGACAACACGTCGCATCAAATCACCAACCGCCGCATCCTCCGAGAATTTCCTCAAGATGGCGGTGTGCCTGACGGTTTGAGTATCGATGCCGACGGCCACGTCTGGCTCGCCATCTGGGGCGGATCAATGGTGCTCCACCTCCACGGCCGCACCGGCGAACTCATCGGTCAAATCGACCTCCCTGTCACGCAAGTCACTTCCTGCACCTTCGGCGGCCCCGCAGGCAAGACCCTCTATATCACCTCCGCCCGCACTGGTCTCGACGAAGCCGAACTCCAGCGCCAACCCCTCGCCGGCAGCATCTTCCAAGTCGAAACTCACACTCAAGGTCTCCCCCCCACGCTCTGCTCGCTCACGCCTCCCTCCCTGCGCAAGGAGTGACCCACTCCCCGGAATCGACCTAATTTACTTCAACGCATGGTCGAGTTCACAGAACGGAGCATTGTCCGCGGGCTTGCCCACCAGTTCAACGGGGTGCGTGTAAAGATACCTCCACACCTCCTCATACTGAAAACCACCAGCCGCATCTTTTGGTGAATTCTCACGGGGCTGCACCGCTCCATGAGCCCGATCCGCATCGCCACCCACATCCACCGCCGACACCAGCCTTCTCGAGTATCCGTAAGGTGGCGACGCTGCATCCACGTTCACGATCGGCCCCAACGCCGTCAACCCGAGCAGCTGCCACGAACGGCAATAGTGATGCCCCGTCCAACCGCCATCGAGCATGTGCGTAAATCCGAAGAACCGATTTGCCGGCGTCGCCGACGGTCCCGCTTGCCACGCCTGATCCTGATCGCGTGGTCCGCACAACATGACCACGCGGGCGACTTCCTGATGTTGGGCAAATCGCGCCGCCGTGGTCGACCCATGCGACGAACCCGAGATGATCACTTTGTCCCACCGCACCGCCGCACGATCAGGGGTGAGAAACTGATCCCAGTTGCCTGCCGGATGCTCACCCGCGAGCCAGATTAAAAACCGCCGCGAACGCTCTATCATGCCATCCGGTTTGGCCAGATTCAGTTCGGGACTAAAATCCTCCCCGGTCGCAGCCTCGAGCCGCACGTTACCCCGCGCCTCACCATCCACTGGTTCCGGTTGACACAGCGTGCCAAACCACGCCCGCGCGTAGTGCGGTTGTATCACATGCAATCCATACCCGTTCAGGCGTTCGAATAGTGCGTCGTTATCCGCCATCAACCAAATCACCAATTCGCCGCGCGGGGCCACGGCGGGATCAAACGACGCCCGTTGCCAGTCCGCCGGTTTTTCCGCCGCACCAAACTCGAAATTGATTTCCGGATACTCCCGCGCTGCCGGGTCCAACTCACTTGCCCGGGCTTTGAACGAAACCCGCTCCGCCTGTAGTCCAGCCGCCACAATCGAAAACATCAGCACTGGCACGAGGGGAAGGGGGG
>CAXBOL010000125.1:0-9100 GCA_963977295.1 uncultured Opitutaceae bacterium | reverse complement strand
GCTGATCATTCGTGCAGACTCAAAACGCATAAACTGGAAACCCGTAAGATTCACCGGCGAACGGGCTCTTTGGTCATTTCGGCTGCGGTGTGCGTGGCATACGGCGGCTGCGTGGTCGGCAGATCCTGCACCCGAATTTTGAGCACTTCGACGGTTTGCTTTGCCCCGGCAAACGCCACGAACAAATTCCCATTGTGCTCAATCACATGCGGATAGTCGACGTGACGCCCGCCCACGAGATAACCGAGCGTGGAAAAGACGAGCCCGTCCTGACTGATCGCCAGGGTCATGGGATTACGCCGTTCAGGATGTGAGTTTGAGACGAGCACATAGCGTCCATCCGGAAGTCGCACTCCGTTAAACTTGGAGGCCGAATCCGGGAAATTGGTCCGCACCGGCCGTGTCCAACTGCGCCCCTCGTCCGTGGAGAATGCCCGGAATAGGTAGCCCGATTTTCGATTGTCTCGAAACAGCGCGACCAGATTACCGTCCGGCAGCGTCCACCAATAGGGCTCCTCGGCGGCCAGCGCTGAGTCGTCGTAACCCACCACTGGATACGTAGCCCAATCATCAAATGCCTTGGCTCCTCCGCGCATGAATGACACGTCCTTGAGCTGGTCGCGCCGCGTCATCAACCAATCGCCACCGGGCAGTTGTTTGGGCGAGAAATTGTTCATGGCATCATCCATCACCAGCCCAAGATGTTGCCACTGGGGTTCGCGTCCCGCGACTAATTCGAAGGCGTGCAAGGACAACCCTGGCCCGGCGTAACCGGGCGCTTCATAGCGAGTGACCAACGCGAGCAGCTTACCTTCCCTCACCCAGAAACCGCGGGCGATCCACCCGTATCCGACATCCGGAGCCCCAGTGATATCCCCAATTTTTCCCCATTTCAGCCCATCCGAACTCGTGGCGAAAAAGACATGTTGATCGGCCCGGTCATGTCCGGGCACACCACCGGCGAAATGCGCTTTCGGCACACCCGGTCCGTCGCTCCACATCGCCCAATACTGGCCCGCGAAGTGCACCAGATAATTGTGCTGATTCACTCGCTTCCCTTTCTGACCTCGCACGTCGCTGACCACCGCGTGTTGAGACGGAATCATGGGCAGCTCATCAAAGCGAATTTGGTGCGGATCCGTCGGCACCCAATCGCCCGCCAACATGACGGGCGAATCAGGATGTTTTTCGGCGTCGGGCCAGGGGGCCGCCGCCGCAGCGGAGGCGACCGCCCCAATAAACGCCGCCGCAGTCATCACGAGTGAAATGAACGAGCGAGGATGCATGATAGTGGAATGGGAGTTTAGGCGCATAGCAGAAGGGAAACGTCGGCCTTAGAAACGATAGCTCGCGCTCAAACGGCAGTTGCGATGCTTGGTCACGCCCACTCCGGTCCACCACGTGCTCGGCATCGCGTCGATGTCGTCGGTGATGTTCTCAATCCGCAGACGCAGTTTGATCTGCTTCCAATCGTATCCGAGGACCACCGTCATCAAGTCACCTTTCGGGATGATGAAGTTGGACGAACGATTCAGATAACTTTCTCCCCAGCGATTGTAGATTCCGGTGACGGAGAAGTCCTTCAACGCACCATCTTGAAACTGATAACGCAGCACGGCCGAGGCGGTTGATTCTGGCACCCCATCCGCCGGCAGATCATCCGACAACAACGAGTCGATTTGGGAATACGATAGCATCGCGTCCAGGCCAGGGACCGGGTTCAAGGCGATATCCATTTCCCAGCCTTCCGTAGTGCGTTGGCCACCGGGATACGAATAGCTCCGGTCATCAATGCCGGTCACACTGCCGTCCTCGTCCCGAGCGTTGAGCAGCACGTTGTTTTCCACGTTTTGAAACACGGAGACCGTGCCGACCAGGCGGCTGTTGAAGAGGTTCATCTTTGCGCCAATTTCATCGGTAGAAATCGTGCGGTTCGGAAACTTCTGCCCAAATGTTGCGAGGCGTTGATCGGTGCCGCGTTCCGGCACGAACGTTTCCGCATTGTTGTAGAAAATTGAGAGTTCATTACCGCCCTTACTGTAGGGTTTGGCCACCAGACCATATTTGTTCACCCACTCCGCGTCGTGGGTGTCACTGAGCACAGCCCCGGACTCTTTTCGCACGTTCTTGAAATCAATCGTATCGTAACGGGTGCCGACCACGGCGATCAGACGGTTTTCCAAAAACGACGCGCGGTCGATCAAGGCGAAGTTACTGGAGGTCGAATCATTCGCCGTATCGGGCGTTATATTGGTGACGTCGGCATATTGCTCGATGATCGGACGGAAGTCACCGATTCCGGAAGGCGGATTGGGCCAAATCTCGGCCACCCCAAGTCCGTCAATTCCGGTGTCAAAATGGTAGGTGCTGCGAATATCGGCCGGCAGAGTCGCGACATTATTCACGCGGATGTCCGCCGCATCATAACTCGATCCACTGCCCGACGAAGTCTGACCATAGATGAGAAAATTGTGGGTGCTCGGTCCGACGTTGAAACTTAGATTCAAGTCTGCCGTGAGTGAAGATCGATCGGCTTCGGCCTCCCCCCGATTGTAACGCAATCCCGCCCGACCGAACCGGGACAGGTTGTTGGCGATCGCGCCCGTGATCTCGGGGCCCCGCCCCACACTCGGTGATCCGTCCGGAATCTGATTCCCCGCATTGTCGATAAAAATGGTGTTTCCGTTCGAGCGGGTGCGGGCTCCGGAAGTCGTGCGCTCACCATAACGGCCCACCACCCGCAGATCGGCTTCAACCGGTCCCCAGGAAAAATGCTTGCTCGAGCCAAGCTCGAGATTCGTGTTTTCACTCTTGTTGAAGTTCTGGAACACCACACTCATTTTGCCGGACTCGACAAAATCGTAGAACGGCGCGCCCTTCCCGTCCGGTGTGCCAAACGCCCACACGGAATTCGACACGCGCTTGGAGGTGTCGTCCGCATACGCCCCCCAAGCCCAGACTTTAAACCCGTTGTCGAACTGATACGAAATGCTGGGGTTGATCCAAGTCGATACACCGTCCGGCTCACCCTTGATCCCGACCGGGCCGTCGGTGTTCAAAAACGCCGCCGACACGCGGTATCCAAATTTCCCATCCTTGCCCGCCAATGCGGAATGATCCACCGCACCGCGCCAAAAACCGTAACTCCCGACCGTCATATCAATCCGGGTCGCCGGCTCAGCCTTGGGGCGTTTGCTGATAATGTTCACAGCACCGCCGGCGCTGTGTTGGCCATAGAGCACGCCGGCCGGACCCTTCACGATTTCAACCCGCTCCACCATCGAGTAATCAAATCCGCCGTTGTCACTGAAGTTGAGATCTTCAATCCCGTCGCGTAGTGCGCCGGTGGTGACATAACCTCGAATGGAAAAATTGTTGGACTCCTGCAATCCCCCGCCCGCGTTGCCGTGGAAGACGCCACTGACCAGGTTGAAGGTGTCACGCAGTTCGATCGCCGCGGTATCTTCGATCAGGCGTTCGTTGATGGTGATCACGGAGGCCGGCAAGTCGGTGATCGGCACGGCGGTGCGTGATGCCGACAGCGACGTGGTCGTGCCATAGCCTTTCACAGAATCGGAAGACACCTCAAAGGCGTCCAAGCTCACGATTTCATCATCATGACCGGGCGGGACCGAAGATCGTGTCTGAGCTGAAACAAAGCTGGGAAGGGAAAGCGCCAAGCAAAGACTAAGGCCGGCGGCGAAGGGCGGAAAACGCAGTTTCATAGAGGTTTGGTGGGGTTGAGGATGAAAACATTACCCCGCCATGCGGAGCAACGCTTCGAACCATACACGGAACCGACTCAAATTCGTTGAAAAGAAATACTCGCATAATGGTGAAAATTGTAACATCTCAATTTTCCCCGCAAATCCCCATGGGCGACCGCGAATTACTCTTAACCCAAACCCGTCAACTGATTCGACCCGGTGCGCTCAAGCAGTGCCATCGTATCATTAAAGGTCTGCAGGACAGGAATTTGAAAGGGGAGTCCTATTTACAGGAAAATTACCGCCTCATTCTGGTTATTTCGGGTGAGGCTCGTTTTGTCGGGATCGAAGCAGGCGAGCCGTTCGACCTGAAACTGGGCGTGGGCGATGCAATTTTCTTTGGTCCCCGCTCCTACATCTGTCCCAAGCCGCGAACGTCCTACCAATCGATTGGACTGCTGTATCAACCCAAGAATGCGCTCACCAAACTGAGTCTGACATCGCGAATTCCCGAACACGACGGCATCGCGTTGTCCTACTTGGCGCAATGGGAGATTTGGCGCAAAACCCACCTTCGCCTGGACTATCTGTTTCATTTATTGGGTGAACCTGCACCACGATCCTACGGCGATTCATTCGTGCGAAAGGTCATTGAACTCCTCGTCGCGGAAGCCGTTGAGCTGCTCGAGGAATCCGCGCTCCGACAGCCCGCCAAGAGCAGCTACCTGTGGGAACGCGCCTGTAATTATTTGGCCGAACACTGGGCGGATGCCCAGGTCAGTCGGGTCAGCCTGGCCCACTATCTCAATACCCACCCGAACCACGTATCGCGCATTTTTCGTCACACCGGCAAAACCACCATCGCGGCCTACCTCAACGAACTGCGCCTGATCCACAGTCTGAATCTATTGGAGGATTCCAGCTACAACATCACCGAAATCGCCGCCCTTTGCGGTTATTCGGATCTCCAATATTATATTTTTTGTTTCCGTCGCCGGTTCGGCAACACGCCCGGCCAGTTTCGTAACGAGCACCGCAGTTTACTCAAAGCTCAAACGCAGACGATCGGTCCCGCAGATCATTGATCCGCTCCCGGTGCCCCGGCCCCTCTCCCTCCCGCCCCCACGACCACGCTGCGAGGGGAGTGACCCCTCGGAGCCAATCATCGTGATGATTTGGACTTCAACGCCCAGCTTCTCACGCGCCTAAACACTCATTAAGTGAGCCATTTGCTTGGCTTTGCGTTTTCATCGACTTGGCGACTTTGCGTTGAATAGAGTCTGATTTGATCGAGCCGATGGGATTAATTGCCCCCCACTCCCGCCTTGCCAGTCCGACCCGCGCTCCTTGGTCTGACTGTCATGAGCAACTTCAAACGTGCCGACGGCCGTGTCGTCGATCAACTCCGTGCCATTTCATTCGAGGCCAATATCGCCCCAAACGCCACCGGTTCCGTATTGGTTTCGTTCGGCAATACCAAGGTGATCTGCGGCGCTACCCTCGAAGCCAAAGTTCCCGGTTGGATGCGGGCCCAAAATGTGCCGGGTGGCTGGCTCACCGCCGAGTATTCAATGCTCCCCTACAGCACCCATGAGCGCAAAGCGCGCGACAGTTCCAAAGGTCGCGTCGATGGACGCACCGTCGAAATCCAGCGTCTCATCGGTCGGGCCATGCGCGCCGTAGTCGACCTGCAGAAACTCGGTCAACACACCCTTTGGATCGATTGCGATGTGCTCCAGGCCGACGGCGGCACCCGCACTGCCTCGATCACCGGCGCCTTTCTCGCCGCACGTCTGGCCGTCCAAAAACTGATGGACGACGGCAAAATCAAAGAAAACCCGTTCAAAGACTCCATTGCCGCCATCAGCGTGGGCATCGTCGACGGTCAGGCCCTCCTCGATCTGCCCTACACCGAAGACCGCGACGCCGAGGTCGATGCCAACGTTGTGATGACCGGCCAAGGCCAATTTGTGGAGATCCAAAGCAGCGGCGAAGAGTCGACCTTCTCGCCGGAACAACTCGCCCAACTCCTCGCCCTCGCCACCAAGGGATTGAAAGAAATCTCCTCTATGCAAACCGCATTTCTGACCAAGCAACTCCTCGGAAATCTCAAACTATGAGCTCCCCCGCACGCCGCTTTTTCGCCCTGCTGGGGGCAATCTGGATCGGTCTGGCAACGGCCCGCGCGGAAACCGACTGGGTGGAGGCGAGCAACACCGAAGCCCAACGTTTCATCGACGTGCTCGGCGAGTTTCAACCCGAGGGACTCTCCGGGTTTGGCATCCCCGGCTACGACGATCGGATCTCCGATATGACTCCGGGCTACCGGGAACGGTATCGCCACGCCCTCACGATCCTGCGGGAGACCTATCGCCAGCGACTTGATCAAGTGGAAGATCCGTTCGTTCGCGAAGATATCAATATCTTGATCGATTCCATCGATGAGTCCGTCGACTCCAGCTTGATCAACGAGCAATATCTGCTGCCTTGGCGAGACGCCTCTCGTCAGATCTATGCCGGAATTTTCAGTCTGCTCAACCCCGACACTCCCGCCGAGAAACGTGGCTACGCGATTGCTCGACTGAAACGCTACCTCGGCCTCGACGGTGCCACCGCGCCGTTTTTGGCTCTCTTCCGGGCCGACTACGAAGCGGCCCAAGTGGACCCTTCGCGACTGCCCCCATTCGCGGACAACGTGACCCAGGCCATCGCCAACACCCCTCGATTCCTCGCGGGGATTCGCGAACTGCTCGGTGCGGATGATTTCGACCCCGTCGAAGTGCGCCAACTATTGGCCACTCTCGAGACTCAATTGACCACGCACACCATTTGGATTCGCGAAAACGTGCTGCCTTCCGCTCGCACCGATTTTCGTGTTCCCGCTCCGGTCTACGCCGACAACCTGCGCGGCTTCGGCCTCGATATTTCGCCCGAACAACTCATCTCGCGCGCCCAAACTGCCTACGCTGAGATCCGCAATGAAATGCGCTCACTCGCGATTCTTGTCGCGCAGGAACGGGGTTGGACTGAGACCGACTACCCCACGGTGATTCGTAAGTTGAAACGTGAACAACTGCCCGCCGACGAAATCATCCCGTTTTACCAGGACATCATCTCTCAAATCGAGGAGATCATTCGACGCGAACGCATCGTCACCCTCCCTGATCGTCCTATGGCCATCCGCCTCGCCAGCGAAGCGGAAAACGCGGCTCAGCCCGCCCCCCACATGTCTCCCCCGCCTCTCATGGGGGGCACCGGCGAAGAACGCGGCACCTTCGTGCTCACATCAGGCACGCCTCCAGTCGACGGTGAAACCGCGGCCACCTTTGACGATTTCACTTTCGCCGCCGGCACCTGGACACTCACCGCCCACGAGGGGCGTCCGGGTCACGAACTGCAATTCGCCGCCATGGTCGAACGCGGAGTCTCGATCACCCGCAGCTATTTTGCCTTCAACAGCGTAAACGTGGAAGGCTGGGCACTCTACGCCGAAGCCGAACTCAAACCTTACGAACCTCTCGCAGGGCAACTCATCGCGCTGCAACATCGCCTGCTTCGTGCATCCCGGGCGTTCCTCGATCCCATGCTCAACCTGGGCCTACTCACCCCCGACCAAGCCCGACGCATCCTGAGCGAAGACGTCGTGCTCTCCGATGCCATGGTGAAACAAGAGGTGGACCGCTACACCTTCCGCATGCCCGGACAGGCCACCGCGTATTTTTATGGCTACATCCAACTCATGGCGATTCGAGCCGACACCGAAATTGTGCTGGGCGACAAATTCAACCGCCAAGCCTTCAACGACTTCATCATCGCCCAAGGCCTCCTCCCCGCCAAACTGCTAGCGGCGGCGGTGCGGAACGATTTCATCTCGTCCCAGACCAACGATTGATACCAATCACCGCTTGGATTTAGACTTCAACGCAACTCACGGAGTCGCAGAGTTGGGCAGTAACTTATTAAACTGCTAAACTTTGCATTCTTACCGACTTGGTGACTTTGCGTTAAAATTAGTCTAGGGTGTGTCTTGGAAATAAAAGGCTCCAGCGTGAGGGTGAAATGAGGCTCGCGCGAGGCGACCGCGAGGGAGGTGGCCCAGAGGGCCATGCCGTCGCGGACAACGCTGTGCCAGCCTCGTTTCACCCTCACCCTTCGGGCTGAGACGGAGTCGATCCCCGGCGGCGTTCTCGCCGAGACGCAGTGCCCACGGGCACAGCATCCCGACTCCGCCTTGCCTGCTATCGACTGCGTTCCCAGCGCTGGGACCTTTTATTTCCAAGACACACCCTAATTTAATCGGGCTGTTGGTATGAGTCACTTAGGGTCACGCGGATCGACGGCCTCGCCAATTCCCCGGGGTTTCCGCCCCCCCCGGCGCTCAAAGTCAGGGATTCGAACCGATCGCTCCCGAAACACTGACGTGATTGCCCTCAGGTAACAACTTTAACGTTTAAACCGCATGGGCATCGACTCATCTGGGTCTTTGGTTATCAACTCGCAGCCTGATTCCAACTCTCCATCCGCCTCGCCCTTCGAGCCCGGCGCGCGAGTCGTTTATTCATCCCCTCCATGTCTCCCTACGAAAACCGTGTTCGGTCCGACAAAGTCTTTCGCTTCGGTTTAATTTCATTCCTGCGCAAACCCGACGACAAGGATTCGTGCGCGCCGCTGGAATCTCCAGATTCGAAGACCGTGGAACAATGGGCCGGCCAAGGACTCCAAAATGTCTGCCTCTTCCATGACGCGGACCAAGCCAATGGTCCCGTCTTCCTCTATGTCGAATACGTCCGCCATGACGTCGATGCAGTCATGCAGTTGCTCCAATGCGACGACTGGTTTAAGGCCCTTTCGCCCCGCCTCTCGCCTCACCCCCGCGCCGCAGAGGGCTCCGATTGGCTGCCGATGGAGCTGATCAATCTCATTGGTCCGACCCTGCCGGTGCCCAATAGAGCCGACCCACTCCGCCGTGAGGGACTGACCGTGCGACTAAACCCTGCGTCCGAGCTCACCTACCGCACCTTGCACCAAACCAATTGGCCGGGGGTCGTGGACCAGATGCGACGCAGCAACCGACGCTATTGGGTGACGTTTTTGATCGAGCTGGGCGAAGACCTTCACCTCTTCACTTACAGTGAATACGTGGGTAATGATGTAGCGGCAGACGACGCACTCATGGCCGCTGACCCCGTCACCCAACGTTGGTGGAAACATACTGAACCTTGCTTGAAGCCGATCCACTCCGGCTACAGCACCTGGTCTCCTATGTCCGCGCTGGGTGTTGCTCCCCCTGCCAACGCGCCATCCCCCTAGCCTTACTTTTCCACTCAACCCCACCGCCGACCATGCCCTTCCTCACCCTGTTTTCCTTTTTCGCCTTCACCGCGTTGGTGGGG
>CAXBOL010000124.1:0-9127 GCA_963977295.1 uncultured Opitutaceae bacterium | reverse complement strand
CACAACTCCCTCGCCACGCCACTGCGGACGGCCCGGCGGTCCGTCCCTACCTTTCTATCGTCCAAATCATTCAAAACGTTGGTATTAGAACTACCTATGAAGGTATTTTTGAATGAGGTCCCCTGCCAACTACTCTCTATTTCTTACACCAATCACTGCTTGGATTTAGACATTAAAGCCGAGTCGCGGTGCCGAGGAGTTGAACCGCAAGCTATTCAACTGCTGAACTTTGCGTTCTTACCGGCTTGGTGACTTTGCGTTAAAATCAGACTGATCCAATCGGGCTGCTGGTATTACCCGTTTCCCCATCTGGTGAACTTCAACCAAACCGAATTCCGTCGCCCCTTGCGCCCAATGCATTCCTTCGCAATGTGCTCCGCATGACTAGGACTCCCCTTACCCTTTGCGCCTTCCTATGCCTTGCCGCCGCGTCACTTTTCGCCGCAGATGTGCCCAAGCCGCAGGCGATTGGCTCGGAATTGCCGCACTTTGAACTTCCTGGGACTGACGGCAAAACCTACACGCCTGAATCCTTCGCTGACGCCAAACTGCTCTGCATCGTGTTCACCTGCAACCACTGCCCGACCGCGCAGCGTTACGAAGAGCGCCTCAAACAGCTCACTTCCGACTACGGCCCCAAGGGGGTGGCCGTGATCGCCATCAACCCCAACACCGCCAGCGCCGTGCGACTTGACGAGATGGCATGGACCGATGTCGGGGATTCCATGGAGGACATGAAGATCCGCGCCGAACACAAGGACTTCAATTTCCCTTATCTCGACGACGGTCCCACCCAAGAGATTTCCCGTGTGTTCGGCCCCGTCGCCACTCCGCACGTGTTCATCTACGACGAAAATCGTAAACTCCGTTTCCAAGGCCGCATCGATGATGCCGAGCTGCCCCAATACATTAAACACCACGACACCCGCGACGCCCTCGACGCCTTGCTCGCCGGGAAAGAGCCGAAGGCAACGACCACCCGCGTGTTCGGATGCTCCGTCAAATGGGCCGAAAAAGCTGAGGGCTACAACAAAGTCTGGGCCCAACGCCTCAAGGAGGAACCCGTCAGTGTCGAACTCGTTGACGCCGCCACGCTCCAAGCGCTCCGCGAAAACAAGGATTCCGGTAAAATTCGCGTGATCAATGTCTGGGCTACGTGGTGCGGTCCCTGCATCGCCGAGTTCTCCGACTTGGTCGACCTCAACGTCACCTTCCGCAATCGCGACTTCGAACTTATCACCGTCGCGGCCGAATACCCGAAGATGGAGGCCAAAGTAATTAAATTTCTCGAAAGCAAATACGCCTCGATGCGCAACGTCATGTTCGGCACGACCGACAAATACGCCATGATCGAGGCGATCGACCCCGAGTGGAGCGGTGCCTTGCCCCACACGCTCGTGGTGGATGAAAAAGGCACCGTGATCTATCGCCACACCGGCCCCCTCGATTTCATCGAACTCCGACGCACCCTGCTTCCCGCCCTCGAAGCCATCACCCCATGGGGTGGACTAGACGGGAACTGACCGGCTCACGACCAGCGGCAAAGTCTTCCTCCTCAAAACCGTCGGGCGTAAAGCCCGACCCACAAACTATACCAACGTTGTTTGGGATTTAGCTTTCAACGCGGAGCCGCAAAGTTGAGGAGCATGTCATTCAACTGCAATTCTTTGCGTTATTACCGACTTAAAGACTTTGCGTTAAAGTTAGCCCAATTTGATCGAGCTGACGGTATTAACACCAACGTCTTTCGAGAAAGAGACTTTAGCGCCATTTGTTCTGAGGTGGGGCGTGACCGGCCCCCGTCGTCCCGCTGAGCAGGGACATGGGCGGATACGCTGGACGCGCCATCAGGCTGATGGTTCCAGAAAAACTCCCTCGCCACGCCGTTGCGGACGGCCCGGCGGTCGGTCCCTACCTTTCTATCGTCCAAATCATTCAAGACGTTGGTATAACCGGCCAGCCCTTCAGTTTTTCCGGCCCCCCATCCACAAAAAAGGGCTTCGATGATCGAAGCCCTTTGGTTTAGATCAGTTCAGCGCGAACCGCGATTTAGTTCAGCTTGAATTCGACGGCTGGAGCGTCATCCGACGCCGCTTCAGGGGCGGCCGTAGCGGGAGCTGCCATCGTGGGTTTCGGGCGAGCAGGCAAACCGAGTTGCTGGGCGAGATAAGCATCCATCTCGTTGAAGAGCTTCACCTGGTTAACCAACAAATCCATGCTGCCATCGATGAGCAGTTCCTTGTAATTGGCCTCCACCGTTTTGAGGCCATTGACCAAACGCACTGACTGACTGCGGGTTAGGCCAGTCGCGTCACGCTCACGCGCGACCATGATCGGTCGCTTGAGACGAGCGACCTGACGAGCCGGAGAGATGGCCTCGAACTTCGCTGCCTGCGTCCCGGGATCGCCGAGAAGCGCCATGAGCGGGCCATAGGTCGGGTGAAAATTGCGATCCACCCCCAGCTCGTTGGCGAGCCAGCTCCAGTCGTAGATGCCGGAGTGGGAAATTCCGCAGCGGTAGAGGTCAGGATCTGTCAGCAAACCATTGAGCACGAGGTAACCGCCGAAACCACCGCCCACAATCGCCACCTTTTTCGCGTCGATCATGCCGGTCTTCAGGACTGTTTTCACGGCGCGCGAAACGTCATCACTCATTTTCTGGAAGTCGACTCGATCCGCTTGCGTGAACATCCAATCGTAGCCGGTCGATCCCCGGTAGTTGGGTTGAATCACGGCATAACCGCGACTCACGAAATACTGGGTTTCGCCCTGAAAGCCCCAGCTGCTACGAGCCCAGGGGCCACCGTGCGGCAATACCAGGAGGGGCGCCGGATTCTCTTTAGTCGTCCCAGCCGGCAAAGTGACGTAGGCGTCGAGCTTGAACCCGTCGCCCGTCGTGTATTTCAAAATATTCGTCTTCTGCATCCGCTCGGGATCGATCCAAGGCTGGCCATTTTGCAACTTGGACACCGTGCGCTTTTCCAAATCGAGCGTGTAGTAGGAGATGGGGTCACGATCCGAGAACAGCGCGACGAGAAACACGCCCCCGCGGACGTCACCATCCAGCAGGCGCACCACTTTGCCCGGGAAGTAGCCGTTAAACACCCCCTGCAGTTTTTGGTAAGTTTCATCGAACCAACGGGTCGTGGGTCCATTGCGATCGTAGAACGATCCGACCAAGACGCGGCTGGCCGGATCTCGATAGAAGCTGCCATTGAAGTCGTATTCCAAGTCTTGGAAAACAAGCTCACCTTGCTTCGCGGTCTTGGCATCAAAAAAGTGCACTGAGTTGGGTTTGCCATCGCGTGCCGGGACCACCACGAGCAATTCACCGGCTTTATCTCCCGGCTCCACAATGTTCAACTTGGTCGGATCGACCACTGATCGATCCCAGCCTTGGCCGTTCCACATCCACAGCACCGCACCATCACCCACCTGGGTGAAGGCAAACGCGGGGTTACCCTTACCTCCGCAGAGGTAACCCAATTGGTAACCCTCTTCCGGTCGCGGAATGACTCGTAGAATCTGCGCTTCGTTCCGCTGCGAAACCACTTCGAGAGCAGCCTGCAGCGCCTCGGCATCGCCAGTCACGTCGATAAAATCACCGCCATTTTTGGCTGCATCCAGTTCCACCAACCGAGCGGCTGTGTCGTCGCCATTGGCACTCAGCCAGACCAGCGGCTTCATGGGGTTGGCTTGCGGCACGCCCACGATTTGGGCCGACGTGTATTGGAAGAGCGGGTAGGCTCCGGCCAAATCCTTGACGTTTGCCACCATCAATCCGAGTTCGATGCCCTGCAGGGAAGCGATGTTGTAGGCGATGTGTTCGCCGTCCAGCCAGGTGAAAGCATAAACCGTGGTGCCATCCGATCCGCCAATGAAACTGCTCTTATTGGTCTCGCGATCCACGATCATCAAACGACTCGCTCCGTCCATGGAATTGACCAACGCCGCCACGTGTGTGCCCGTGTCATTGATGTCGGGCGTGCCCATGATGGAGGGTCGTAGGAAATCGGTGGCGGGAATATGCTCGGTCGGCGCGACCGGAACGAGCCGGTCCAACTCCATCTCTGGAGCCGCGTTCGCCGCCGCGCTGCCGGCCGTCAAAACGACGAGACAGCTAATCAATCGGAAGGAAAATGAAGGTTTCATGGGTTTAACAAACGGGGGGAAATGGACCAAGGACGCACAGTCGCGCCCCCTTGGTAAAAAAAGGAAAGGAACGAACGAAGCAAACCCAGCACGCCAGCGCACGCCGAATTTTCATTAGTTTCCCGACCCCGTCGCGCTACAGGTGTTTCGCTAAAAATGCTTCAACCCGCTGCATGACCTCCACGCGATTGTCCAAATGGGCCATCCCGCCCTCCTGCGAGATGAACATGGATTCGAACTCCACCCCGTTGTCCTTCAGCTTGCCCACCAGTCTGCGCGACTCCAACACCGAGGTCACCGGATCTTCCTCGTCGTGCGCAACAAACATCGGTGCTTTCATGTTTTGCACAAAGTGGATCGGTGAAATTCGCCGAAACTTTTCCCGTTCCGTATTGGGGTCGCCCAACTTCAATTTCCAACGGCCATACTGCCCGGAATGATACTGGGTGTCCTTGGCCTCCCGCATCACTTCGGACCAGTCATACATGCCTCCGATACCGACTACACATTTATAGAGATCCGGGTCGTGCACCGCACCAGACAGTGCCAAATAGGCCCCAAACGTTTCACCCATGATCGCCACGCGCTCGGGATCAATCAATCCGGTCCGCAACACCGTCTTGGTCGCCGCCGACACGTCTTCGTGCATTTTGACGAAATCCCACTGATCCGGCTCCGGGAACATCCAATTCGTGCCCGGCGACCCGCGGTAATTGGGTTGCAGGACCGCATAACCGCGACTGGCAAGAAACTGAGCCCGACCGTCAAAACCCCACCGGTCACGCTCGGCCGGACCCCCATGCGGAAGAACCACGAGCGCCACCGGCGACTCTTTCGACGCGCCCGTGGGCAACGTCAGATACGCGTCAAGTCTGCTCCCCTCACTCGTTTTGAATTTAATAATGTTCATCCGATGCATGCGCTTCGGATCGATCCAAGGCCGCGACGCCTTCAACGGACCCAGCGATTTCTTGGCCAAATCGACCACATAGTAAGCCACCGGATCGACGTCGGACGACACCGATAAAACGAATACGCTGCCTTCCTTATTGCCACTGACGATACGCACGATCTTACGCGGGAAACTGCTTTCGAAGAGCTTCTGTAGATCCTGATAGGCTTGGTTAAACCACACCACCGCCGGGGTCGCCCGATCAAACACCGCTCCACCCGGAAGTCGGGTGTCCCGGTCATGATAAAGGTAGCCATCAAAGTCATAGCCTTTATCCTGCAACAGGACGCGCCCCATCTCGCCAGACATCGCATCCATCACTCGCATCGGACTGGGTTCGCCGTTATACAGATATTGATTCACGATCAATTTCTCCCGCTCCTCGCTCACTCCCAAGATGTTGATAAATTCCATGTCAACCGGAGACGGTGCCCAATTTTCACCGTTGAAAAACTGCAGCGTGTAACGGCCGTCCCGCACCGTGTAACTGTAGGCGAGGTTGCCATCGATATCGCTTAGATAGCCCGACTGCAGCCCGCCATCCGGCACCGGAAACGATGCCGAAACCTGCTTGCGGTTAAAATCGTCCACTAGTGAGTAATCGAAGCTGCTGACGTTGGCCCGCTGCAGATCGACGAAACTGGCCGTATTAATATCGGAGTTCAGTTCCACGATCCCCCCATCCTTGCCGCGCCCCAAGGACGATACCCAGGCGAGCGGCCGCAACCGATTGCTTTCCGGAATTCCGATCACCTGGTGGCGACCATATTGAATCATCGGATACGGGTTGTTCAATGCCCCCACGTTCGCCGCCGCGAGAGCTACGCCCCATTGCTTTTCCAGCGACAAAGAAAAGATGAGTCGCTGGTCGTTCAGCCAATCGAATCGGTTGACATCCATGCGCCCGATGCCCGTCAGCACCTCTGGTTTGTTCGTGGCCAGATCGACCACCATCAAACGATATTTATCGAGTCCTCCCGAAACCAACGCCGCCACATGCGTGCCGGCAAAATTCAATTCCGGATTCGAAAAATAGGCTGGCCGAAAGAAGTCTTGGATCGGGATTTGCTGACTCTCGGGCACGGGGTCGAGTCGATCCAAATCCAATTTGACTGCCGCCACCACCGCCACGGCAGTTGCCACCATCATTCCAGCCATCACACCAATTTGTCGGGATTTAGGGGTAAACATAATGGTCAAACTACCGCACCCCCTGAAGCTTGGCGAGCCAACCTCGCCTCTGATCTCGATCAAACTATTGCACGTAAACCAGACCGTCGCTGCGCGCGGTTGCATCTCATCTTTTCTCTGATCAACATCCGCTCCCGATACCCTAATCCATGCGTCTTCGTCCCCCCCTCCTCACCCTCGGACTTCTCGTCACGTTCGCCTCGCTCACGCCGCCGACCGTCCACGCCGCCCCGGAAGTTCCGCCATATCAACTCGCTCTGCCCGCCGTCGATGACGGTTTGCCCGGAGTCGGCCCGCTGCGACGCCACTCCTGGTTTCAAAAACTCTGGTTCGATCGGCGCAAAGCCTGGTCGCAGCAGGTCGACGCGGACCAAGGCGCCGTGGTGTTTCTCGGTGATTCGATCACTCAGGGCTGGGGCGACGATTTCAAAGGCAGTTTTCCCGGCATCAAAACCGCCAACCGCGGCATTTCCGGTGACACAACTCGCGGCGTATTATTGCGAATGGAGGAAGACGTCATCGCCCTGAACCCCTCCGCCGTGGTGCTGCTGATCGGCACCAACGACATCGAAGAAGTCGCCCGCAACGACGCCATCACTCAAAACCTCTCGCTCATCATTGAGCGGCTGCAAGCCCACCGCGCCGACTTGCCGATTATTCTCTGCGAAGTCTTCCCCAGCTCCCCCGAGAAGCAGCGCGGTCCAGAATTCATTCGTGACCTCAATGCCCGCTACCGGGCCGCCGTGAAGGGCAATTCCGGCGTCATCGTGCTCGATACTTGGACCCTTTTCGCCAATGCCGAGGGGAACGCCAAAGCCGACGAAATGCCCGATCTGCTGCACCCCAATGCGGCAGGCTACCAGAAGTGGCGTGTGGCCCTCCTGCCCCTATTCGCCACGCTGGGGTTGGTTGAAACCACCACCGACCTGGACTGGACGCCCGAGCCCGGGTTCACATCCCTCTTCAACGGTCGCGATCTCACCGGCTTCGGTTACCGGCCGACCAGCGCCGGCGACCGCGAGATCGCTCGCCGGTGGCAGGCTAACGACCCCAACGCCGCCGAGTGGCCGTTCGTCGAAAAAGCCATCAATTTTGATGGACTCTCCCGCTCCCCCGAGGGGCGTTTTTCCGCCGTCAACGGACGCCTGGTGGTGAATACCCCTCCCCGAGGTCGGGTCGTGCGCCAGCTTTGGACCCAACAAGAGTTCCCCGACGATTTTGTCCTCAAACTCGAATTTCGCGCCACCCCCAATGCCGATAGTGGCATCTACCTCCGCGGGCCACAGCTCCAGTGCCGCGACTACGCCCTCGCGGGCCCCTGGAAGGATTTGCCGCACTATCGCCCTCAAGCGTGGAACGAGGTGACCATCACGGTGCGCGGCGGGATTGCTCACGCCACGTGCAATGGTGATTTACTTACGGACAACATGAAGGTGCCCAGCACCGGTCCGATCGGATTCGAAGGGGACCGCGGTCAGATGGAGTATCGACGTATTCGTTACAAGTCCTTGTGACCCCCCGCTCGGAATTCTTTACGTTTCACTCCAATTGAACGACGAACTGCGTCGACCTTTACCCGTAGATTGACAATATCTCGTTCTACCTGAGGTTTATCCGAGCACTTGGTCCCTTTTACCCCCCAACATGATCGATCATTTCCTGCGTTTAGCCCGCAGCCAGCCCGTCTTGGGCTTGCTTCTCTTCGCCCTGTTTTGCGCCAGTTCCCCGGCCACCCCGCTGGCAGATGTTCAGACTGCAGCCACCACCTGGGCCAATCTGCGCTCGGAGCTCACCCGCCTCGAGACCGATTGGGCGGCAGAAAAAGAGGTGCTCACCGCCTCGATTGCCGGCCTCTCGCAACGGGCTGAACTCATGGCCCTCGAGCAAGAGACCTTGCTCGCTTCCACCGCCAAGGATCGCCGCGAGATTGCCGAGTTGCGTGCCGACAACGAAGCCCGGGCTCAAGCCCTCTCCGCCGCCAACGATCGACTCGTCGCGGTGACGGCCCAACTCATCGCCTTGCGTCCGGCGCTCCCTCCTCGCCTCTCCACCGCCCTCGACCTGCCCTATCGGAGCTTGGCGGCCGCTGAGATCGCCACCGGCGAGCGCGCCCAGCACGTGATGGCGATCCTCAATCGGTGTAACCAATTTAACCAAGCGTTTGTGTTCGCCGAGGAAATCATCCCCACCCAACCCGGCGCTGAGCCGCAACTCCTGGAAGTGATCTACCTCGGACTTGCCCAAGCCTGCGCCATTGATCGAGCCGCCAACGAGGCCTACGTCGGGCGCCCCGTCGACGGCAAGTGGACGTGGACCACCCAAGCTGGCCTCGCCGGAGAAGTCTCCAACCTCATCGCCATTTACCAAGACCGGACCGAACCTGTTTTCGTCGCCGTGCCCATGCAAGTGAACGGAGGGGCCAAATGAATTTCCGCCGCCCTCTCTTGCTTCTCGCCGCCCTCGTAGGCACCACCGCGCTTTTCGGCCAAAACGAACTCGACGAAAAATTAAAGTCGACCGCCCTCGATTACGCCAAGCGGATCGACGCCACCACAGCCGAACTCAACGCCGCGCGCGAACGCGTCGCCTCCGAGAAAATTCCGTTGCTCAACCAGATGCGTGACGTGGAGAACCGGATCCTTTCGCTTCGCGCCGAAACCAGTGCCCTCCAAATCGCCACCGGACGATTTACCGACGAACGCGCCGAGCTCGATCAAGTCGCCACCGCCCAGCGGTTGAACGTCGGGTTCTATGCCGGCCTCGCCAACGAAGGATTGTCCACCCTCAGCAGCAGTTTGGGCAACATCGAGATCTCCCAGTGGGAGGATCGCG
>CAXBOL010000123.1:0-9175 GCA_963977295.1 uncultured Opitutaceae bacterium | reverse complement strand
ATCTGTGGTTAAAAAAACTGCGTGCTGACGGTAGAGCGAGAGCCGCATCTGATCTCCAGTTAACCCACTCCACCGATTTTTTGGAAACCACAGATGGACACGGATTCACACAGATTTAATACCCCAGACTATGTTCATCCACCAAGGCTTCATCGCGTAACGGTAGTGGAGCCATCTGTGTTCATCTGTGGTTAAAAAACTGCGTGCTGACGGTCCGGGTAAATCCTGTGTCTTGATTTTTTCGCAAAGCACTCAAAACTCTTCTGCTCACTTTTCAGGCCCGCTTTGGCGCGCCTCCCTTATTCCTAAAATAGTAATCCAAAACCGAAAATCCAAACATGTCTGAAACCCACGAATTCCAAGCCGAGATCAAGCAGTTGCTCGATATCGTCATCCATTCGCTCTACACCGAGAAGGAGATTTTCGTTCGCGAACTCGTCTCCAACGCGTCCGATGCGCTCGAGAAGCTCCGCCACACGCAGATTACCGAGAAAGAGGTCGTCGACGACCAACTGAAACTCGAGATCAACCTCACCACCGACGACAAGGCCAAGACCCTCACGATCCAGGACCACGGCATCGGGATGACCCGCGACGAGCTGGTCAAATTCCTCGGCACCATCGCCCATTCCGGCTCCAAGGCCTTCCTCAAGGCCATCAAGGAGGGCGGCGCCAAGAACGACAACCTCATCGGTCAATTCGGCGTCGGGTTCTACTCGGCCTTCATGGTCGCCAAGTCGGTCAAGGTCTACTCCCGCTCCTGGCAGAAAGAGGAGAAGGCTCACGTCTGGACCAGCGACGGATCCGGTTCCTACACCGTTGACGAGGTCGAAGGCGAAAGCCGCGGCACCAAGATTGTCATTGAGCTCAAAGACGACTGCGAAGACTACGCCAAGGAAGACAAGATCAAGACCATCCTCGAACGCTACAGCGCGTTCGTGTCGTTCCCGATCAATCTCAACGGCAAGCACATCAACACGGTTTCGGCCCTCTGGCTGCGTTCCAAGAACGAGATCAAAGACGAGGAATACACCGAGTTTTACAAATTCCAATCGCACGCCTACGACGAGCCCCGGCTGAAGCTCCACTTCTCCGCCGACGCTCCGCTCGCGATCAACTCGATCCTCTTCGTGCCGCAGTCCAACCCGGAGAAATTCGGCATGACCCGCCGTTTCGCTTTACTGCCGCAAAGTCCTCATCGACCCGGCGCCAAAGGATCTGCTCCCCGAATGGGGCCGCTTCCTCAAGGGGGTCGTCGACTCCGAGGATCTGCCGCTCAACATTTCCCGCGAGACGATGCAGGACCGCGCCCTCATCGAAAAACTGGGCAAGGTGATCACCAAGCGCTTCCTCAAATTCCTCGCCGACGAAGCCAAGAGCCGTCCCGAAGATTTCGATAAGTTCTACAGCGAATTTGGCATCTACTTGAAGGAAGGCGCCGCCACCGACTTCACCCACAAGGATGGTCTCGCCAAACTCCTCCGCTTCGAGTCCTCCCGCACCGAAAAAGGCAAGACCACCTCGCTCGCCGACTACGTCTCGCGCATGGGCGAAGAGCAAAAGGAGATCTACTACCTCATCGGCGCCAGCCGCGCCTCCATCGAGCGGGGCCCGTATCTCGAGGGCTTCGCCTCCCGCGATATCGAAGTCCTCTTCTGCTACGAAAACGTCGACGACTACGTCATGCGCAATCTGCGTGAATTCGACGGCAAGACCCTCACCGCCGCCGATTCCGCCGACGTCAAACTCGCCGAGAAGGAAAACGAAGGGGAATCCCTCTCCAAAGACGAAATGGCCGCCCTCACCAAGTGGCTCAAAGAAACCCTCGGCGACCGCGTCGCCGAAGTGAAGAGCAGCGATCGCCTCGTCGATTCGCCCGCCGCGGTGCTCAACGCCGACAGTTTCATGAGCCCGCAAATGCGCGCCATGATGCGGGCGATGAAAAAAGACGGCGAAGGCGAAGATGCCCCGCCATTGAAGGTCAACCTCGAGCTCAATCCGCGGCACGCCGTGATCAAGAAACTCAGCGCGAGCAAAGACACCGCCGGCGACAAGGCCGGCCTCATCGCTGAGCAACTCTTCGACAACGCCATGCTGGCCGCCGGGCTCCTCGAAGACCCCAGCGCCATGGTCCAACGCTTCTACAAGCTGCTCGAGCAAGTCTAAGCCAGAAAGTGGCACCGAGCCCTCGCCTCGGGACGGTGCCTTCTTTGATCCCACCTCTCCAAGCACGCTCCCATCTGGGGGGCGTGCTTTTTTCTGCCTCCACCCGAACAGACGCTTTTCGTCGGTTTTCATTTCTAATGATATTTCATTACTGAAAATCGAGCTTCACAATCGTATCTTCAGAGCTAAAACGAGTGGACAACCCCTCCCCTTTCGGGAGTAAAGTGTTATGAAATTTATGAAAATATCCCCGAAAATATCTCTAATTTTCGGTGGTTTGATGGCCCTGTTCTTCTGCTCCATCGCCACCGCTGCCCCAGATTTCAATGGCCGCTGGCGGCTCGATCCCGCCCAGAGTTCCGCCCTCGATGGCTGGCAGGCCATGGACTTGGTCATCAACCAGCAGGGTTCTGAAGTCGCCATCACGCACGAGATGCGCTGGCGCACCACTCGTCTGGACGCCACCAATCTCTTCAGCACTGCGCAGTCGGTTGAGCTCCCTGATTTCTTCCGGGTCGAGCAACGCCACATGGCCGTCTACCCCACCAAGGGAGGCCACTCTCACGCCGTTTCGTCCTGGCTCGATGACGGCAAAACCCTGCGAGTCGAAATCCTCACGGATGTCGAAGTGTCTCAAGGCGACGTCACGATGCGCATCTACCAGGAGTATCGGGTCAGTGAACTCAACGACCGCCTCACGCTCATCGAGCTGCATTCGACCCGCAATCGTCCGCTGGTCTACGTCTTCACCAAAGTCACCGAGGAGGGTAAATAAATGAAAACAAAGCTCCGCTTACTCTCCCCGCTCTGCGCCCTCTTGCTCGCGACCACCACCGCCCTGAGCAGCTTTGCCGCCCCTCAGACCTCCCCTGCCGGCAAGTCGGCGTGGGTCATGCATTTTGACCTCGATTGGGAGAAGGCCAGTGGCCTGCCGGAGAAGGCGATGTTGATCAGTCTGCAAGGACTGGCCAATCGCTCCAAGCCGCAGCTCTACATCGTGCACCCCCCCGATTTTCAATGGGAGATCACCGAGCCATTGTTTGAGTTCTATCAACGCAAGCATCACGTCGACTTCACCGAAATCGCTACCGCCGACGCCGCTCTCGCGCAGTTTAAATCTGCCGCCAAGGGTTACGTCGTCTGGGATCTCGAGGTCGGTGCCTCGCTCAATGTCGCCTTCACCATCGCCGGATTGGAAGATGCCGTGGTCGTGTCTGAGGCGTTGATCCCCTTGGTCGAAAAACACGGGCTCAAGAAAATCGATGACCTGCGCGGGCGTTACAACGGTCAGACCGATGCAGTAATCTATCAGGATGCCTACGATCGCTACTGGCACCGTTGTATCCACGACGCGGTGATGCTTATGGGTGGCCATCGCGGCCGGGTGATGCAGCCGGCCATGGCCGACTGGGGCATCCGCCGTAAAATGTTTTTTCACGACCTCTCGGCCAACCCGATTCATCCCGAAGAGCTCGCATTGGGAAAACGCATTTTCTCCGAGCTCAAACCCGGCTCGATCATCTTCGGCTGGCACGCGTATGGCAAAGATACGGAGGAGCAGCACACCACATTGTTGTCCAGCTATGGCCACAAAATGGAGGGCCTGCACAATCTGCCCAACTTGAGCTTCAACAGCCAATTCTCGTTCACACCCGGATTCAAATTCACCAACAACAACAACGTGGCCCTCGACGCCAAGTTGGTGGCCGAGCAGAAGGTGTATCTCTCGTTTGTCCAATCCGACTCCATCGGCATCGGCGTGTGGACCAAACCCGGCCGCGGTAAACTGCCTTTCGGATGGCAGGTCACGATGAATTGGACCAAGTTTTCCCCTGCGGCCCTCGAGTATTTTCACGAGTCTGCCACGCCCAACGACTACTTCATCGGCGGCCTCTCCGGTCCCGGCTATATGTATCCCAACCACATCCCCGCCGACCGCTTTCCGCTCCTGATGGCCGAAGCCCGCGAGATGATGGCGATCCTCGACGAACACGTGATGGAGATCATGGACAACTCCGCCGCCGACGGCAACGTGGGGAACACCGACCTGACCAAAGAGACCGTCGATCGCTACTACGAAGCGTTTCCCGACGTCATCGGCTTCATCAACGGCTACGGTCCCGCCCGCACCCGCGATCTGCGCGACACACGGCCAATGTTGTCCTACGACTACTACATCGACCCGAAACGTCCTCGTGAGGAAGTTGCGGCTGACCTCAATGAGCTCATCGCCCTCAACGCCAAGCGGCCCTACTTCCTCTTGGTTCACGTGCGCGAGTCGAACGACGTGAACAGTCTGGTTGAGGTGACTCAACAGCTCGAAGGCCCGGTCGAAATCGTGCCTTTGGACGTCTTTCTAAAACTCGCCGCCAGCAACAAAACCTACACCACGCGGTATCAGGACCCCGACGAACCCAAACACTTCAAAGGGTTCTAAAGGGGGTTGAGCGGCACTAGCGGGCGCTTCGAGAACCACCCTCGTAGCGCCCTCAATCCGTATTTGATGCCATGAGTCGGCTAATGATAGAGAGGTTTTCTTGCCTTCCGAAGCCTTGGCGAAGGAGGGATACCCCGACCGATTCGATACAGCCGTCAGCTCTAAGTCGGGGTGTAATACCGACGTCTGTTGAGAAATAGACTTTAGCGCAGTTTGTTCAGAGGTAGGGCGTGACCGCCCTCCGTCGTCCCGCTTGGCGGAACTTTGGAGGACACGCTGGGCGCGCCGCAGGCTGATGGCTCATTCTGGAAAAACGCCCGCGCCTCATGCCCCACTCCTCCGCGGACGGCCCAGCGGTCCGTCCCTACCCTCTCCAGCGGTTCCAAATTTTCAGAACCAAGGTAGGGCGTGACCGCTGGGCGCGCCGCACGCTGATGGCTCATTCTGGGTAAACGCCCGCACCTCATGCCCCACTCCGCCGCGGACGGCCCAGCGGTCCGTCCCTACCCTCTCCAGCGGTTCCAATTTTTCAGGTCCAAGGTAGGGCGTGACCGCTGGGCGCGCCGCACGCTGATGGCGCATTCTGAAAAACGCCCGCACCCCACGCCCCACTCCGCCGCGGACGGCCCAGCGGTCCGTCCCTACCTTTTGTTGTCCAAATCATTCACGTCGTTGGTGTAAACCCCCTCCTACCTAGGCATCTCAGGCGTTCTGTGTCTTTTGCCACTTTGGTCCTACATGTCCGACTCCGCCTGCCTCTCAGCAACGTCGAACGATAAAATCGGCGCGCCCTCATCCCCAGAAGATACTCCCGCGCGCCCTAAAAATTCACCCCAAGGCCTGAACTGTTTGCCGTCAGCCGAGAGGCACCGGGCCCCTCCCTCCCGACGTTCCCTGCGGTCGAACTTGCTTCGCGAAGGCATTGCGTGCACTAGTGATGATAAGGACTTCCTTATGGCTCAGGCAACGATTTCAGACCCCGCCAGACTCGCCGCCGTTGAGGCCACGTTCTTGGTCGATTCCCCTCCGGAGGAAAACTTTGACCGCTACACTCGCTTGGCGCAGCAGATCCTCGGCGTCGAGATCGCGATTGTGTCGCTGGTCTTGGAGGATCGCCAATTTTATAAAAGCAGCATCGGTCTGCCCGAACCGTTCGCATCTGATCGATGCTCCCCCCTCTCGGTGAGCCTTTGCCGTATTGGCGTCGAGCGCGGTGAACCGCTGATCATTTCCAATGGTCCCGAAGATCCCAAATTCCGCGATCACCCCGCCGTCAAATTGCACCATCTGCATTCCTATCTCGGTATCCCGCTGAAAGACGAATCGGGTAACGCGCTCGGCACCCTCTGCGTCGCCAACTCCGAGCCCCGCGCGTGGAGCGATCGCGATATCGAAACGCTTTCCACTTTGGCTCACGCCGTAAGCAACGAAGTGCGACTGCACGCGGCCGAACATGCCCGGCAACACGCCCTCCGCACCGCTCGGCACGAGCGGGAGTTGCTCAGCCGCATCATGGACACGAGCCTGGCTGCCATCACCGTGCTCGACACCGAAGGAACGATCCTCGACTGCAATGAGGCCGCCGAACGCGTGCTTGGGCTCACTCCGTCCTCGATCCAAGGCAAACGTTACAATGCTCCCGAGTGGCGATCCACCGATGTCGATGGAGGCCACTGGCCGGATGAAAAAACCCCGTTCCGTCAGGTGCTGGCGACCAACGGTGCCGTCTACGATATTCGCCACGCTATCGAAGGACCTGAAGGCAACCGACAAATCTTATCGGTGAGCGGGGCGCCACTGCGCGACGAAACCGGAGAAATCACTCGCATCGTCTTTCTCGTCAACGACATCACCGAGCAACACGAGGCGATTCGGAATCTCCAACGGGTTGCCCAACAATTCAGCACGTCGTTTCGCCTCAGCCCCAACTGGGTCGTGTTGTGCGATTACCACCAACGCACAATCCTTGAAGTCAGTGACGGCATGATCGACTCACTCCAACTGGACCGGAGCAAGTGCTTTGGTCGAAGTTTGGAAGATCTGGATGTTCACTTCTCCCGGTCAAAAATTGAAGACCTCTTTTCCGTCAACGAGACGACCCCCCAGTCAGCATTACTCGAACTCCGGTTGCAGGACACGAAGGAGCAATTCCGATTGATCGAAGTCCGCTCTCAGTTGATCGAGGTCGGAAACGAAAAATTCCTTTCCATCGGCGGGCAGGACGTCACCGAGCAACGCGCGGAGAAGCAGCGACGTGCTTCGCTCGAACGACAACTGCGCGAGGCGCAAAAAGCCGAGGTCGTCGGGCAACTCGCCGGCGGCATCGCCCACGATTTCAACAACATCTTGACCGCCATCATCGGCAACGCCGACCTTGCGGCCCAAATCATGCCGGCCCAACACCCCGCCCAGCGCGCGGTGGGATCGATCAAAAAAGCCGGCCAGCGCGCCGCCGAACAGATCCGTCAAATCATGGCCTTAAGCCGCAAAGAGCGGCCCGTCATCTCCCAAGTTGACGTGGTTCCAGTCATAGAGGAAACGGTGCAGGTTTTTCGATCTCAGCAATCATCCTCTCTGGTGGTCGAGGTAACGGTGCCGACGCACGCCGTTTACGTCGCGAGTAATGCCGCTCAGATCGACCAAATCCTGATGAATCTGCTGAACAATGCCAGCCATGCCTCCGGTGGCGAAGGACGTATTGACGTCAGATTGATCGAATTCATTTCCGACGAAAAGGACGACCTCCGGGACGCCGAGATGGTTGTGATCGAGATTGAGGACCACGGCACGGGCATCGACGCCGTGAATCTGCCGACGGTCTTTGAACCATTTTTTACGACCAAGAGGTCCGGAGCGGGGACCGGCATCGGGCTGTCCCTGGCTCGCACCATCGCTCGAAGTTTCGAAGGCGAACTCACGGTCGACAGCCAACTCGGATCCGGTGCCACGTTTCGGCTCCTCCTCCCCCGTTGCCCGGCAACGACAACCGCGCCTGCGCCGATCACTGCGCCCGCCCCCACTGAATCACGGACCAAGTTGAATGTGATCCTAGTCGACGACAATCCGTCCGTGTTGAACACCGGCACCATGTTGCTCGAACAACTCGGACACCATGTCGTCGCCACGGATAATCCGGAAGCCGCCCTCGAAAGTCTGTCTTCAGGCAAAAATCACTTCGATCTCATCATCACCGACAACCTGATGCCTAAGCTCACCGGGGTGGAACTCATCCAGGAACTGCGTCGCCGGGGAGTTGATACGCCCATCATCCTCGTTTCCGGTTTCGGCACGGCCCGAGCCCAAATCGAAAAACTCGCGACCCGTCGCACCCGATTTCTGCCCAAACCTTTCACCCTGAAGGAACTGGCCGAACACATCGCCCTGTCCGTTTAACTCGTATTACTGCGCCACCCTCATCTACATCATGTCTTCTCCCCAAATTGGTTCCATCGGTTGGATTGATCTGACCGTTTCCAACGCATCAGCCGTGCGTGATTTTTATGCTCAAGTGGCCAACTGGGACTACAGCGAGATCGAGATGGGAGACTATAGCGACTATTGCATGTTACCCACCGGCACCGCTGAGCCGGTCGCAGGCATCTGCCACGCTCGGGGCGAAAACGTCGGTCTTCCTCCCCAGTGGCTCATGTATATCACGGTCGCCAACGTGGCCGAAAGCCTGACGCAATGCACTCAACACGGCGGCGAAATCATTCGCCCCATCCGCGAAATGGGTGACGCCAAAATGGCCGTGATTCGTGATCCTGCCGGCGCCGTGTGTGCCCTGTTTCAACCCGGACTTGAGCCGACCGAAGCCTGATTCTATTTTGGCTCTCGCGCTGCAATTCGAATCGGTCACCACCGGCGATTTCGAATCCCTTCTGGCTATTCGCACCGCCGCCATGCGACCAAGTCTGGAGCATCTCGGCCGATTTGATCCCGCGCGCTCTCGTGAACGTCTGCAGCGCCTGTTTTTCCCCGACCACACGCAATTCATTTTGCATGACCAACAGCGCGTGGGATTCTTCACCTTTCGCCCCGTCGATGAACACCTCCGGTTGGAACATCTGTATGTCCTGCCTGCCCATCAATCGATCGGCGTCGGTAGCACCGTCCTGCGATCGTTAATCACCCAAGCGGACACAGCCAATCGGGCCATCGAGCTCTGTGCGTTGATCCAAAGTGCCTCTAATCAGTTCTACCAACGTCACGGTTTTGTGGCGCAAAGTGAAGACGATTGGAACGTCAACTACCGCCGCGAACCCACCCGCCCTCAGACTTAGTTTTCCGTCCCTCTTTTTCATGCGTTGTCCGTTGTTGTTAGCCGTGGTCCTAATCCTCAGTTCTCCTGCCCATGCCGGTGGAGCGAACCTTCAAGCCCAGCCCGCTCCCGAGTTGCTTAATCAGAAATGGTCCGCCGCCTGGATCGCCCCAACCGGCCAACCCACTCGCGAATACGGAGTGCACCACTTCCGCAAATCGTTCGAACTGGCCCAACCTCCCGAGCGGTTCGTGGTCAATGTTTCGGCCGACAACCGCTACCGCCTATTCGTTAGTGGCACGCCGGTTCAC
>CAXBOL010000122.1:0-9235 GCA_963977295.1 uncultured Opitutaceae bacterium | reverse complement strand
ACGCCACGATCATCACCAATTTTGAGATCGCCGAATTCTACGCCGCCCACGGTCTCAAAACCCACGGCATGAATCCGGGCGGAGGATTCAAATTCCCCTTCGGGCGTGCCTCCCTCACCCCCGCCATCCACACCTCCAGCTTCAACGCGGGCAAGAACCCACTCTCCATGGGCACGGCCTGCGGTATCGTGATCGAGGCCGACGGCAAACGCGTTTATCACGCCGGGGACACGGCCCTGTTCAGCGATATGAAATTGATCGGCCGTCATGGACTCGACCTCGCCATGATTCCCATTGGGGACAACTTTACCATGGGCCCGTCGGATGCCCTTGATGCGCTGGATTTTCTCCAACCTCGCCAAGCCGTGCCCATGCACTTCAACACTTGGCCTCCCATCACCCAAGACGGCGCGGCCTTCGCCGCGGACGCCGCCCAGCGTGGTCACACCGTGACCGTGCTCCAACCGGGCGAATCCCTTCTGTTCTGACTCAACCGACTCTGAAAGAAAGTCATGTTGTAACGTAATACGTTACAACATGACTGGGGCGGGCCCGGTTAAACCAGAG
The DNA here is from genome assembly GCA_963977295.1 of uncultured Opitutaceae bacterium. Taxonomy (GTDB): domain Bacteria; phylum Verrucomicrobiota; class Verrucomicrobiia; order Opitutales; family Opitutaceae; genus Actomonas. The sequence goes on along the minus strand of CAXBOL010000122.1, from coordinate 8,668 downwards.
GCGCTGCGGTGCTTTAGTCGTGCGACCCCGGTTTTGCCCTTCACACCACGCTTTCCGCCGCCCAACGTGGCGCCTTGATTATGGATTTTCCGGCCCTTCCCGCGATCCTCGCCCAACGCCAGCTCACCGCCGCTGCGCTCACGACCCACGCATCCGAATCCCGGTTCTGCATCTACGCATGGATGCACCTCGCCCGGCGGGCGGACAATCGTATCCTGGAGCTTTTTCGCCAAGGATTGATCAAGGGCACCGTAACCGGCGGACAAGGCAACGAGGGCCTCATTGTGCCGCTCGCCCTCCTCGCCGATAAAGCGGTCGACGTCGTGTCATTCACCCATCGCGACTTCGGTGGCCATCTCATCTGGAGCGGTCACCTGTGCGATCACTTGAACCAATATTTCGCCAACGCAGCGAGTCCCACGCAGGCGCGCGAAGGCAACATTCATCACGGCGACCCGGCCAATCGTTCGTTGCCGATGATCAGTCACTTGGGCGCCATGCTTTCCAATGTCATTGGTGTGACTGATGCCCAACGCCGAGCGGGGCACCAAGCCGTTGGTATCACGTTCTTTGGCGATGGAGGATCCTCGACCGGCGACATCCACGAATCGCTTAATCTCGCCTCGCTACTCTCACTCCCGGTGCTGTTTGTCATCGAGAACAACCAATACGCCTACTCCACCCCCACTTCCGAGCAATTCGCTCCCGACACGGTCCTGTGGAAACGCGCGGCCGGCTACAATATGGCCGGTTCGGCCATCGATGCAACCGATCCGATCGCCGCTGCCGAGGCCTTGGCCGCGGCGCTCGACCGCGTGCGCACAACCGGTCGCCCCGAGCTGATTGAAGCCCACACTTTGCGCCTCCGAGGTCACGCCGCTTACGACACGTGCGATTACCTTAAGCCGGGCGAAAGCGACGCCTTCTTTGCCGCCGACGGATTGCCCAAACTCCGCCAACACTTGGTCGACGAAGGGCAAGCCGAAGCTGTCGCCACCGTTGAGGCCGAACTAGATGCCTTCGTCGAAGCGTGCATCAAAGTCGCGTTGGCCGTGCCCCGACCCAAGGCGTCGATCGTCACGCTGCAGGCCGAGGTCTTTGCCCCTGAAGCTCCGCCGATGCCGTGGTATGCCACGCCCGCTCACCCCAGCCCGATGAATGCGGCTCAGGCCTTGAATGCCGCAATGCACAAAGTCCTGACCGAGCGGCCCGAAAGCCTCGTGATGGGTCAGGATATCGCAACCTACGGGGGCGCATTTAAGGTGACCGATAAACTGCTCACCGAATTCGGTCGCAGTCGGGTTTTCAATACCCCGCTGGCCGAGAGTGCCTGCACCGGTTACGCCGTGGGACTTGCCCTCAACGGCATGCGTCCGATCGAGGAGTTTCAGTTCGCCGACTTCGTCACCGAAGCGGTAACTCAAATCACCCTCAACGCCGCGACTTACTATTTCCGATCGGGAGCCAAAGTTCCCCTCGTGCTCCGCCTGCCCTGCGGTGGCGGACTCACTTTCGGTTCGTTTCACTCCCAAGAACTGGAGTCATTGTTGCTCTCTATGCCTGGGCTCAAGGCACTCTACCCCAGCACACCGCAGGACGCCTTCAATTGCCTGCTCGCCGCCTACGAAGACGACAATCCGGTGTTTCTCTTTGAACACAAAGCCCTCTACCGTTCCGCGAAAGCCCCCGTGCAATGGGATCCAGCTTACCGCGACGTCTGGCACCCCCGCCGTGTGCACGCCGGCGACTATGCCACGTTGGTCACTTATGGGGAAATGGTTTCCGTTGCCGGGGAAGTCGCGTCGTATTTCGCCGACGAATACGAACTGAGTTTTGACGTGTTCGACCTCCGGGCGCTCGCGCCCTTGCGACTCGATGCGATCAAGGCCTCGCTGGCCCGCACCCATCGCCTCATCGTGCTGCACGAGGGACGCCGCACCCACGGCTTCGGGGCCGAACTTGTGGCGCAATTGACCGAAGACCACTTCTTTGACCTCGAAGCCGCGCCGCTCCGCATCGCTGCTCACGACATGCCCGTCCCCTTTGCACCCGAACTCGAAACCGCCTACCGCCCCACCCGAGATTCGATCATCGACCGCATCGCCGACTGGATTGGTTGATTTTAATCATGCCTACACTTTCCGATATCCCCGCCGCCCGTTGGGCTGGCATCAAATTGCTCGCTACCGACGTGGACGGCGTGCTCACCGACGGCTCCATCCATGTCGCTTCTGACGGCACCGAGACCAAGACGTTCAGCGTGCTTGACGGCCTCGGCATGGTGCGGTTGCTCCGCGATGACGTCGTCGTGGCTTGGATCAGCGGTCGAGCCTCCGGGGCGACCACGGTGCGTGCGACGGAACTAAAAGTTCCGCACATCATTCAAGGCCGCTCCGATAAAGAAACCGCGCTCGGCGAACTTGCCGCCCAGCTCGGTTTCATCGCGGCGGATTGTGTTTATGTGGGCGACGACGACATCGATGCCGGCGCGCTGCGCTGGGCCGGCATTGGCGTGACCGTGCCCGACGCGATGCCGTCAGCCGTGGCCGCCGCCGATTGCACCACGACTCGCCGTGCGGGACACGGCGCTATCCGAGAAATCTGCGAACAAATCCTCCTCCATCGGAGTCAATCTCCCTCCGCTTGATTCACTTTCGATTTAAACATCTCTTAATCTTAGCTTCCGCGGTCATTTTATCGGCCGCCGATAGCTCGCGGGTCGCGACCTCGGCTCCGGTGAAAGATTACTCTGTGTCGTTTTTCAGCGACGCGGGTTACCACCGCATGAAGGTCCAGGGAAGCGCCGCAGATTTAAGAGATCCTCGAGCAGTGAAACTCGATGCAATGACCCTCACCGCGTTCTCAGGTAACGCCGACCGAACCGTGGAATCGGTGTTGATGGCCCCGCTGGCAATCCTCGAGCCCGAGACCGAATTGGTGCGCGGCCCTGAAGCCGTGCGCCTCGTGCGGGACGACCTGGAACTCTTTGGCGAAAACTGGAGCTACGATCATCACACCCGCACGATTCATTTGCGGCGCAACGCTAAGATTATTTTCAACGCCAGTTTGGCCGACTACCTAAAATGAACTCATTTCTATCCCGTATTCTCATCGCTGGCGTGCTCCTCGGTTCCATGCTTCACGGTCAAGCTCCGGTCAAACGCACCGAACTTTCCGCCGACGACCTCGTCATGACGAGCACCGACGACGAAACCCGGGCCATTTGCACCGGCAACGTCGTGCTCACCGGCACCAACATGAAAATTGCCTGCGACCGCCTCGAGATCATCGCCGCACGCACCGGTGAATCAGCCGCGACGATCGGCAAGTTGGAAGGTTTCAAATATCTGCTCGCCACCGGCAATGTGCGCCTCGTGCAAGGCGATCGTGAAGCGACCTGTGGTCGAGCCGAAGTGCTCCCCGATCAAGACCGCGTGATTCTCTACGAAAATCCCGTGGTCATCGATCACAGTTCCGACTTCATCGCCGCCGGGAGCGAAATCACCCTCCACCGCGGTCAACGTAAACTCGATGTCAAGAACCCCAAGGTTACCGGTCCTCCCGTTAAAGACCTCGGACCCGGCCTCGACGCCAAATCGACTGCCCCGTCCCCTTAAGCAGTCGACGCCTCTAATCAGTCCCACATTCTGCCACCTGATGCCCGACGTCCCTCCTCTTTCCCGCATTGAAACCAAAGGTTTGGTCAAAACCTTCGGTCAACGCACGGTGGTTAACGGCGTGGACCTCACGGTCGACGCCGGGGAAATTGTCGGTCTGCTCGGACCCAATGGCGCCGGCAAGACCACCACATTTTACATGATCGTGGGCATGATCGCCGCAACCCGCGGTAAGGTCTTCATCAATGACCGCGACGTCACAAAGTTGAAGATGCATGAACGGGCGCGCCAAGGGTTGGGCTATCTCCCGCAGGAGGCATCGGTCTTTCGGAAATTGACCGTCACCGAGAACATTCTCGCGATTGTCGAAACCCTGCGGATTCCGCGCGCCCAGCGGGCCAGTGTGGTCGCCGAGCATCTGGAAGAGCTCAGCTTGACTCACGTCGCCACTCAAAAAGCGTTCACACTTTCCGGCGGAGAACGACGGCGGCTGGAAATTGCCCGGGCCTTGGTGACCAAACCCAAGTTTCTACTCCTTGATGAACCGTTCGCCGCGATTGATCCAATCTCCGTCGCCGAAGTGCAACGCATCGTGCTTTCCCTCAAGGCCAAGGGTATTGGGGTTATCATTACCGACCACAACGTGCGCGAAACGCTCCGCATCGTGGATCGCGCCTATTTGATTCACCAAGGTCGCGTGCTCACCAGCGGCAACGGTGATTTCCTGATCAAGGATAAACAGGCCCGCGAGATTTACCTCGGTAAAGATTTCAACATGTAAAATGTGACCACGGTTCTCTCACGGCACGCGGTAGATTTCCATCAACACGGTGCCCACCGCGCCACCGACACCTTCGGTCACCACGGTGTAAGCCCCCGCGCTCAATTCGACCAACATCACCGCATCGCGACTCCCCCCGGGCAACGGGAATGCCCCCACCGCAATAGCGGCCGATTCGATCGCCGCCACGTTGGCCGCAGTGCTCCAATTATCATTCGTCGTCAAAACACTGCCGGCCTGCATCAAGCTGATTCTGGAATCGGTCATGGCTCCATCGACGGCAAAGCGACTCGCCAAGGTAGGTCCTACGGCGCGAATTAGGACTTTCACTTTCCCTTCGCCGGCGACCACCACACCAGCGTTGAGCGTGGCGTCACCCGATCCGGCGAAGGCCATCGTGCTCGCATTGGTGAGCTGAGATCCGGAGCTCCCTCCATCCGTATCGTAAACCTCCAATAACATCACGCCGGAGCCGCCCCCATCGCCGACCGGGGTCGTGTAAACCCCCGCCCCCAATGTCGTCACCAGCACGGAATCCTTACTGGCTGGGGCTAGTTCAAATGCACCGAGGGACTGAAACAAATCGGCGTAAAGCCCCAACCAATCGTCCTGCTTGGCGATGATTTTCCCCGTCCGATACAGCGAAAGGTCAGGATCATCCAACGCCGTGGTGAGCCCGAACTCACGCAATTGTGGTCCCACCGCGCGCACCACCATTTTTTTAGTGCCCTCGCCGGCAATCACAAAACCCGCGGTCGGAGTGCCCGCAGCGCCTCCGATCTCCGCTCGCGTTGACAAGTTCACCACCCGGGCCGGCCCCAAAAATTGCACCGGAGCAGTCTTGGATCCGGTCACGATAAACTGTCCCATCATCCCATCGTCTTCGTGCGTGAGGATGTGGCAGTGATACATGTAAGGCACCTCACTATTGGCATGGTCGTCGAAGGTCGCAATAAAGCGCACTGTCGAACGGCGCCGCACCAGAATGGTGTCTTTCTTCCCGGCCAACTCCGGCGGCGGCGGCTCGCCGTCGATATCCAGCACAAAAAACTGCACGTCATGAATGTGAAACGGATGCGCGTAACTCGTGTCATTGCGAATCTCCCAAATCTCCACCGCATTCAGGGCTACGGTTTGGTTCACCACGGCGTGATCAAACGCTTTCCCATCCAATAAAAACGGCGACGGCGGTGAGCCGGTCATGGTGATCGTGCGAGTCTGGGTCGCCTGCGCTGCAGTCGGACGGGCCAATGCCAATATGCTCGTCGGCAACACGGTGATCGGTTCGGCTGTGGCCGCACCCACTCGTAGTTCCACCAACGGCAAATCCATCCCGTTTAACTCGTTGGGCCCCCCCGGTCCATCGGCTGAACCCGCAATGTCGATGCCCTGCAATTCGGAATTGAAAGCCACCAAATTTACGGCGGTCCCCTGCGCCCCGTTGAGATCAACTACGACGTCGATTCGTTCTCCGGGCGTGATGAGAAACCGATTTCCAGCCAATGGAGCCTCCCTTAAGCCTCCATCGGTTCCGATCAGAAGTAAGGGCGCGCCGTTGGAAAGTCCCAGATTGTATCCACGACCGGAGGATCCGTTGAGCACGCGCAACCGGACCATCTGAGCGGGCACTTCGAGATAAGGGTCCCGGGTGCCATTGACCAACATGGTCGTGCCGAGTTCATCAACGATGAATTGTCCATCAAAATTGATGCGCCGGTCCTGGATGATGATCGGAAATTCATCGACGCCATAACTCCGGGGCAATCCGGCGGCGGCCTCGACTTCATCGCGCACCAGAATCATCCCGGCCAAACCCTTCGTCACATGCTGGTTGGTCAGCTGATGGAGGTGCGGGTGATACCACATCGTTGAGGCATCATCCAAGACGGTGAAAGCGGGCGACCACGTGGCCCCTGGGAGAATTGTGGTGTGCGGTCCACCGTCGTCTTCGGGCGCCACGTGCATGCCATGCCAGTGCGTGGTGGTCGTTTCGCCCAAATTATTGGTCACATGCATGACCACATCATCACCTTTGCGCATGATGAGCGTGGGGCCCAGGTAGTTGCCATTGTAACCCAGCACCCTTACCGACGGCCCCGCCCGCCGCTCCAGCAGCAGGTCGGTGACCGCCCAGACCAGGGCATCGGCCCGGTCAGGGCTGGCGGCACAAATAGCGGCGATTTCGCTTCCAACCCAACGACCGCGAGCAAACAACTCACCAGAAATCCGGACCGATAGAATGAAGGAGATAACAAGTCTGGCATACGCATGGAATGACGCCGCTGGGCGTCAAATGACTTGTCTCACAGAACTGGTCCAACTGGCAAATGCTGATTTATAATTATCAACGTCGCTGAATCTATTCACCTTAGGAGTGTTAATTCCGATCATTTCATGGTTCAAAGACTGCGCTCCCTCCTTTTGAACCACTCTCACCATGCCCCGCTCACTTAACGGCATCACCGTCGATTACTTTTTCTCCGCCTACCGCGATAAGCTGAAACTCGAACTCGTCACCGGAGAAGCGGGCCTGCACCGCTTGATCAAAGAGAGTTCGATCAACCGCCCGGCCCTGGCTCTCACCGGGTTCTTTAAGTATTTTGCCAACAAGCGTATCCAAGTTTTGGGCGCAGCCGAAATGACTTACCTGAAATCGGTTCCGTATGCCCAACAGGAAGAGGTATTTAGTGAGATGATCAGTCGCAACGTGCCATGCTTCGTGCTTTCGCGGAATTACGTGCCCACCCGCGCCATGCTCAAGGTGTGCTCGGAGCTCAATGTGCCGCTGTTCCGCACCCCGATGATCACCCGCAACCTAATCAATCTCGCCACGCTTTGCGTCGACAACGAATTTGCTCCCTTCACTTCCGAACACGCCACCATGCTGGATATCAAAGGGATCGGGGTGATGCTGCGCGGAGACAGTGGCGTCGGGAAGAGCGAGTGCGCCCTCGCGCTGATCGAGCGAGGTTACTCTCTGGTGGCCGACGACCTCACCCACATCCGCCTGATGGACGAACGCGAATTGATCGCCACGAGCCCCGATTTGAATCGCGGTTACATGGAGTGCCGCGGCATTGGCATTATCAATATCGCCGAAATGTTCGGGGTGAAGAACGTGCGGCTCGACAAGCGAATCGATATGGTGGTCTCTCTCCACGAATGGACCCCCGATGTCGTCGAAGAGCGCACCGGGTTGGAAGAGAATTTCTACGAAATCTTGGGCATGAAGATCCCAGAGGTGGATCTCTACGTGCGTCCCGGTCGTGATATCGCGCGTTTGGTGGAAGTCGCGGCGCTAGTGCAAGCCCTCAAAATGATCGGCCACGATCCCGCCCAGGAATTCAACGAACGCTTGATTGCCCACATGGCCAATCAAAACGGTGAACGGCGCAAGGTCCGCCTCACCAGCCATCGCCCCGACTAATACCAATCACCGCTTGGATTTATACCAACGTCTTTTGAGAAATAGACTTTAAACCAACGTTTCGTAGCTAATGGACTATCCAACGAGGTCGATAAAATATATTTAAGTAGCTGGCTCACATGAATTTGAAATACGAAAGCTTCCTCCGTTTCCTCCTGTAAAATCTGGTTGTTTCGGGCTGATGGTATTAAATCAATTTGTTCTGAGGTAGGGAGTAACCGCTGGGTGCGCCATCAGGCTGATGGCTCCAGAAAAACTCCCTCACCGCACCACTGCGGACGACCCGGCGGTCCGTCCCTACCTTTCTGGTGTCCAAATCATTCGAGACGTGGGCGTGAGACTTTAACACCGAGACGCGGAGCCGCCGAGGTGAGCAGCAAGTTATTCAACTGCTTACCTTTGCGTGCTTACCGGCTTGGTGATTTCGCGTTAAAATCAGTCTGATTTAATCTAATTTCCTCAGTTGAATTGGGTCGCTGAGATCATGGAGGTTTGCGCAGAGTTCACCGAGCGTTGCTCACGAGATAAATTTGGGGGTGAGCCACGTTCCCTTTCGGGGGGAAGATACATTCTCCTTAGTTTCTTCCCTCAATCTCTGTGAAACTCCGGTTTGCCTCTGTGCCCTCTGTGACCAACTGCGGTTTATAGATTTAATCGGGATGCTGGTAATAGACCGGCATAGACCGAATTGACATTAGGCAAACCCCCGCGAAGCGAACCCGCGAGTGCCTCACATCTCTTGATTTTGTCCCTCGTGGCAGTCGTTGCAGAGCCATCCGGTTACATCATCCGCCGGGTGTTTAAATTCCAGCCCCTCGGGTGCGAGCAACTTCAAGTCATCGC
>CAXBOL010000121.1:0-9235 GCA_963977295.1 uncultured Opitutaceae bacterium | reverse complement strand
CGGTCCGTCCCTACCTTTGGTAGTCCAAATCATTCAAGACGTTGGTTTAACTCAGCGCCACTATCGGGAGCGGACGGAAACTCATGTAGGTTGGGCTTTAAGCCCAACATCCGCTGACCGTCCACGGCAGAAGTGACCACGAAATAATCCCCCACAAGTATGCCTTGCCCGTTTGGCAGGCGGCATAGCCTTATTCGGTTTGGTAATCTGTCACCGGTTTGAATTCGATTTCAACCTGAAGCCGTGGAGACGCAGAGATATGAATTAAGCAATCAAACGGCTATGCTTTGCGCGCCTACTGACTTTACGACTTTGCGTTAAAATAGAGCCCAACCTAAGGCACGCGGTAGACTTCAATCAGTCCGATTCCCGTGCCTTCTGCGACGCCCGCCAACTCGACCGTGTAAGCGCCCGGGGAGAGATCGACCAACATGGCCGCATCTCCGGCTCCGGTCTCCAGCGAGAATCCTCCGACCGCCGAGGTCGTCGAGACAATCTCCTCCACATTGTTCGCCAAATTCCACGCGGTATTCTGCTCGATGAATTCAGCGCCCGTCGGCGTGCTGCGATACAATTTGAGCACCGGATCGGCCAGAGCACCTTCTACACCAAACCCCGTCAGTGCCGGCCCCACTCCTCGGATCAACACCCGCTGCGATGCGCTGCCTTCAATCACGAATCCGGCCACCATAATTTCCGTGCCGACGCCTACGGCCCCTCGGGTCGAAAGATTCACCATCTGCACTGGCGCACCTGAGGCCGCATCGTAGACCTCCACAATCGCCACCCCGGTGCCGCCGTCTGCGCCGGAAACTTCAACCGTATAAGCCCCGGGGGCCAACTGCGTTCGCATCGCAGCCGATGCCTTGTCGGTGCCTAAACTAAATGCTCCCAGGGTCGCAAACACCTCCCCCAAGTTCGCGTCCCAACTGTCGGCGCTGGCGAATGGCACTGATTCGCCCGATCGATAGATCGCAATCTGCGGATCGGCCAACACTCCCGGCACTCCAAAGTCGGTAAGCTTCGGTCCGACCGCTCTTAACACCACGTCCTTGGCTGTGCTGCCTTCGATCACGAACCCGGCCACCAGTTTACCCACTCCACCCAAGACACGTCCCCGCGTCGACAAATTGGCCAAGCGCCCTCCAGCGGAGACGCTGCTACCCAAAGTCACGACCAACGGCTCTGCGGTCGAAGCCGAAAGCGTCAAATCGGCCAGTTTCCGTCCACTGAGGTCTTCCACCGTATAGGTGCCTTTAAACCCACGCCCCGAAACGAGTCCGTTCTCATCGGTGGTCTGAAGCTGGTTGGTCCACCATTGGTTATAAATCAAATCCCGATACATCGCGCCGTTCGGTTTTTCTGACCAATCCAGTCGATACAGCGATGCATCCGCCCGCCAATGAGCTCCGGCCCAGAAACCCCACAGCTGCAGGCCTTTCATCTGCGGGTGACTAAAAGCGATGGTGTAGAAGTCCCGCAGGTAGTCTGCCTGCAATTGTTCATCATTTCCCGTCATGTCGAATTCCGTGACCCGAAAATCCAGCTCGGGGAAATCCGTGGCGTAGCGTTGCAGGATTTCCCACACCTTCGGAATGCCCGTCGGCGTGCCGGAAAAGTGCCCCTGAAATCCCATGCCCGTGATCGGTCCGCCATCTGATTTGATCCGACGAATCGTGTCGGCATAGGCATCTTGCTTGGTCGTGTTAAGTCCGCCGCCCGTCAGAATGCCATAGTCGTTGATGAACCGACCGGCATCCGCGTTTTGATTCTGCGCTTCTTTGAACCACGCCGCCATCTTGTCGTAACCGTATTTCACCATCAGGTCGAAATTATCGTAGGGCTCGTTCATCACGTCCCAATCCACCAGCAAGCCATTTGTCGGCTGCATGACATCCGCGATATGCGTTAACACCCGCTGCGGCACGGACGCGTCGTTGGCCGTCACCAAGGGTTCCAATGCATTGGGCAGATTACGAATCGAGGGCCAGACCAACACGTGTCCGCGCATCGCCAAATTTTGCGCCTGCGCCCATTGGAGGGCCGCGACGGATTGCGTGCGATTAAACGAGGCGCCCCATTCTCCATCCCAGGGCGGCCACTTCAAATCATTCTCCAACGTGCCGGCATTAAACAACTCGAGGATCTTCGATCGGTAGATCGCATCGGAACTGGAACCGCCCATGATCCGCGATGCCACCATTGCGGATCCAAACTCAAACGCATGCCGCCGCTGGCGCACCCGCACCTTGGCGCCTTCGACCGGCTGCCCTTCCCCGTCGACCACTTGGATCGCGTAGTCTGTTTTCCGATACTGCTCAATCCGAGCGGCCGCGTCCGCCCGCCAGGCCGCACCTGCCTCTCGTCCCACGTAGTCAAAACTGGTGCGTGGCAGGTCCGACAAAGGTCGACTCGTGCCATACCAATACGCCTCCACCCCACCGAACTCCAAAATCTGCGGGCGCCCGGTGGCCCCAAAGGCAAATTTGAACCCGAGACTCCCCGCCGGTTGAGCTCCGGCCATGGCGAACGGCACGAAGAATTCCTTCCAAGCCGACGACACATTCACCTGATAATTCGCCGACTTCTGATAAGCTGGCGCCGGCCCTTCGACGTAAGCCTGCATGGTGACCGTGCCAGACTCGTCCTGAGTCTCGATCGCTCGAGCCCAGAACCGCAGCAAGACCACATCACCCTGTGCCACCGCCCGGTTGTTGGTGAACGTCATCGCACTCGTATAAAACTCCCCGGTCGGTCGCAGCGTGGCGATTCGCGCCGCGGTGGTGAAGACCTGCCCCGTCACGGGCACAAACTCACGCGTAGCCACTGGCCCATCGCCATTCGTGTTCGAGTAAAAACCGGCTTGATTGATCGTCGCTTCGGCAATCAACGCCGTGCCTCCTGAGGGAACGATCTGAGCTTTCAGATGGCCTCCCATCCAACACCACGATAACAGCAGGAGGAGATGAACCAGACGGATTCGAACAGGTGCTTTCACAAACTACACCCTACGCATCCCTCCTCAGAAGTCACCCGCAGCCGTCCCTGAATCCCGCGAGAACTATTGCACGTTGAGCAGGCTCAAAATCTCCGTTAACCGTCGAGTCGGTGGCGCAAATGGCGAGGCGGATAGTCCGGCCACAAGGGCACTTTTAGCCGGATGTTGCGCCAGTAGCTCCAGTCGAACGCATTATCATCGGCCGGACCGGACGTGATCTTCAATTCCAGCGCGGTCGCCCCCGGAGGGAGATCGACTTGCAACGTTTGCCTTCCGCGATCGGCCGGGACTTTTCTTGGGTTTAAGAATCGAGCATACAATCGCTGGGGGACCCCCTCCCCAGTGGTCACCCATACCTCAAACCCCGCTCCGTCAGTGCCTTCATTTTCCCGCTCGTAGGCACCTTCGAACAAACCAAATTCCGCCGACAAGGTTTGAGCTCCTTCAGGCAGGAATCGCGCGAGGCGGGACGGCGCATGGGCCAGCGTGTTGCGGTCGCTATCATAGGGGATTTCCACCGGAGATTCTTTCTCCGTCCAATCTTCCGACGTGAGGCGTTGATCAAAGAGGCGTCGATCCAACACTTCTCCCTCGATTGGATTGCGATGATAGACTTCGAAATAGCCGTCTCCGTGCGTCCACACCTCCATGAAGTCTGGAATTTCTCCAGGTTGCTTTCTCACATCAAATACCTGCGCCAGCGAGTATTCCTCTTCCAAGAGCGCCGGAGACTCCCTCCGCACGATTTCCAATTCCAGCGGTCGCATCACCAACCAGTCGGGTTTGAGGCCCTCAATCAACTCGTCCCAGCATTCCGGAAATATTCGACTCCGCGTCAGCTTCCGCGCCGCGATCACTTCCGGTGCCCCCAGACCAGGATAGTCATACATCTTTAGCTGCGAAAAGAACCCAATATAACCAAGACATTCCAAAAAGACGGTGTCGTTCGGACTGCTCGCATTGGCCTTCAGCCACTCGCCAATCACCTTCCGATTCCCCCACTCCACCACTTGTTGCTGGATTTTGATATGTCGCGCCGCGATCCATGAGGTGGTGACCATGCCGCTCACCAGCACTACGGCGAATGTCATCGCCGCCCCGCTGCTGACCCATCGCAGCATTGCTCCACGATCCCGATTCTGCATCCAGCTCCACGCCTGAATGAGCGCAACCGCCAACGCGAACAACCCGGTGAACGAAACCGACGGGATATACCAAGGGACGCCCACGCCGATGATTGACGTCAAAAAACACTGTCCTGCCAAACTCATGAACGACGCGACGCGTGCAGGCCACTCCAGCCACGGCAACACCCACAGCATCATGACGACCCAAGCCAAGATCATCGATGCCGTAAGTCCCCACGCCGGCCAATCCAACAATGGGGCATAAGCGGGCGTGAACGTCGCCTGCAACACCGCCGAATTTTCGACCAACAGCTGCGGCATGTGCGCAAACCGTTCGAGCCACGACAACTCGTGCGGAAACAGGCTTTTCGCCGTCACGGTATTGGGCACCGGCGTGCCGTAATACCACCCCGCCCACAGCAGCCACGGCAAATAAATCAACGTGGTGACACCCGCCGCCCGCAGAAACGTTTTAAAAAGTTCGACGCGACCAGTCCAGCCGCCCCGAGGTCCTCCTGAGAGCAGGGCACCGATACCCATCGCGGCGATGTAGATGAAAGAATCCGGACGGCTCCACATCAACAGTCCCCACGCCCCCCCGTAGTGCAGCGCTAGGCGTCGGGGTTGGGCCGCCATCGTCCAAATGAGCCACGCAAACCCCGACAAGAGGAACGCGGTCTCCATGCCATTGGTCGCAAAATCGAGGATCTTGGTGTCCACGCTCAACATGATCGCCAGGAACCCACCCGTCCACCATCCGCTCACTTTGGGCAACGTCCGTTGAGCCGCCAATGCAGCCAAGGTAATCGCCCCCGCCAGCGCCAACGCCCCCATCACTCGAAACACCCACAGTGCCGCCCGATCCGATTCGCCACCGCCAATCAAATAGGCCGCCGCCGGCAAGAGCACGCCCAACGGCGAGGTGAAGGAATGCACCCGCTCACCCACCGTGAAGGTCAGGCCATTGCCCTCCGCCAAATTCTTGGAGGCGCGGTAGGTGATGAAATAGTCTTCCCAGACGTGGTCCGTGTAACCCACCCACGCCAACGCCAGCACAAAGACGGCGATAAAGAGTCCCTTCGGGGTGCTCATCCAAGATCTCACCACCGGATCAATAAACCGAAGTTTGGACGGAGCCGTTTATCCCAGTCCCAACCACTGTCCCAAGGGACCTTGGTAGAATCCGAGTAACACCGAGGCGAGTGCCGCAACGGTCAACAAGATCCGCGCCGAGGTTCCCACCGGTTGCCGAGGAGGCTCAGGAATAGGATCGTCACCTTCAAATACCGGCGGACGCCATTGCGGGAAGAACGCCGCCTTGATCCAACCGAAGTAATAATAGATGGAGATAATCACCCCCACGATGGCGACCCCTAGCAGCAGGTAGAGACCTGCTTGGAACGCAGCCAGGAACACGAACAACTTGCCCATGAATCCGGCCAGCGGAGGAATCCCCGCGAGCGAACCCAACCCCACCGCCAGCACCGCACCGAGGAATGGATGGGTTTTGGCCAAATCGATGTAATGATCCAAATCCTGATCGGCATCGTCGGAGCCGGAGACGTGAGTCATCACCCCGAAGACGGCCAGCGAGCCGAGCATATAAGCGAAGAGATAGAAACAGATCGCGCCCACGGCGAAAGGGACTTGGACCGCGGCGATCACCCCGATCATCAAATAACCCGCGTGCGAAACGCCCGAGAGACCGATGAGGCGCTTGACGTTGTGCTGGGTCAAAGCGGCGACGTTGCCGAAAATAATGGTCGCGATGGCCATGACCGTGAGCACGTGCACGACGAGGGTTTGGTAACCGTCAAACACACTCACGAGAATCAAAAGGATAGCGAATCCGGCCGCCTTCGAAGCGATCGCCAAAAACGCCGTCACGGGAGTTGGGGCCCCTTGATACACATCGGGAATCCAGATCTGGAACGGCACTGCCCCAATTTTAAACGCCACGCCGGACAGCACGAGCACGATGCCAATGGCCGCGATCAAGTTATCCGGGTTGGCATAGAGAAACGCACGGAGCGCTTCAAATCCCATGGAGCCGGCCGAACTCGCCGGCAGGTGAGGATTTCCTGCGACGCCATAGAGCAGCACGATCCCAAAGAGCAAAATGCCCGAACTCAGCGCGCCCATGATCAGGTATTTGAGACCCGCCTCCAGCGAGAGCGGATTGGTGCGGGTATAACTCACCAGCACATAGAACCCAACCGTGATGGTTTCGAGTGCGACGAACAGCATCACAAAATGATTGGACTGCGAGAGCAGCATCATCGCTCCGGCCACGACCAAGGTGATCGCAAAAAACTCGATCTTGGGCATCGCCTGACGCTTCAAAGCTACGGTGCCCAGCACCGATACCCCGGTGGCGGCCAACAGGAAGAACAGGCGCATGAATTGCCCCGTGCCGGTGTGCTTTAGCAGGCCGTTAAAGGTTTCCTGCCCCAGAAAGGCGGACTGATAGTGAAACACGTGGGCGCCGATGATGCCCAGCAACCCCACGATCGCGATGTTCGGGATGATGTCGTGGCTCTTTTTGGGGAGCCCGATTTCGAGAATAAGAAGCAGGAGCGCGAGGCAACCCACCATCAACTCGGGGAAGATGGCGGTCCATTGATTGGCGGCGGCAGCCTGTTGAAGAAGTTCGGTGGTCATCACGACAGCTTAGATTCGTTGTTCAGGCGCGTTCACTTGCTCGCCATTTCGGCATCAGTCGGAGGAATCGACATCGCCATCGGATAGATTTCAGACAGCGATGCGTCGATCGATGTGGTGATCGCCTTCGGCCAGAAGCCGAGGCCCAACAGCGCGGCCAACAAGAGCAGCGCGGGAAGCTTTTCCGCCCAGGTCAAATCGACGGCCGGCTTTTCCGCCAACACTTTGTCGAACGCTTCGGTTTGCGGTCCGAAAAACACCTTGGCGGCAGCCCGCAGCCCGTAGATCGCGGAAATCACCACCCCGGCAATCGAGATCACCGTAAGCGTGGGAAACACCTGCCACGCCGCGACGAAGATCGTCAGCTCACCCCAAAAGTTGGCAAAGCCCGGCAATCCGATACTGGCCAACGTGCCGGCCACGAAAAAGGCCGAGAGGACCGGGGCATGTTTCACCAAGCCACCCATCTCATCCAAATCAAAGGTCTGGGTGCGGTGATAGATGCTGGTGGAAAGTAAGAAGAGCAACGCAACGGAAAGGCCGTGCGCCACCATCATGAAAACCACGCCCCCGGCGCCGACGATCGAAAGACACGCCACCCCAAGGAAGGCGTAGCCCATGTGCATGACCGAGCTATAACCGACGAGCTGCTTGAGGTCGCGCTGGGCCATGGTCACGAAACCAATCACCAACACATTGCCGACGACGGCGAGGGTCGCGAGGATCACCGCCCAGTGCGCCGCACCGGCCGGCAGCATCGGCAGCGCGATTTGGATCAATCCGTAGAGACCGAACTTTTTCAAAACCCCGGCGTGTAACATGGCCACCGAACTCGGGGCCGCCCCGTAACCGAGGGGAGCCCACGTGTGGAGGGGCCAGAGAGAGACCAGGATGCCAAAGCCGAACATCAGCAGGGCAAAGATGTTGTTCTGCGCCACGGCGGTCAGGCCTTGGTCGAGCACCGCTTGGCGCAGCGTGATCAAATCAAACGATTCCGCTCCCGACTTGTAGTAGAGCGCGATCAAGCCGATCAGCGACAACATCGCACCGACCGTCAGGTAAATAGTCATCTTCATCGCCGCGTAGTTGCGGTCACGCCCGCCCCAGATACCGACCATGATAAAGGTCGGGATCAGCGCCAGTTCGTGGAAGAAGTAGAAGAAAAACACGTCGACACTCGCGAACACGCCCATGAGCCCACCCTGCATGATGAGCAGCAACATGATGTAGGTATTCATGCGTTCGGCCGCCGATTGCAGCGCGTAGAGGCCTGCCGCCAATCCGACCACACCCGCCATCACAAAGAGGGGGAGCGAGATGCCGTTGAGCCCCAGCTTCAGCGTAATGCCCAAACCGCTCAGACCTGTATCATAACTGGTCAGGAATGCATAGCTGCCCACGGTGACCGCGTCGCCAAAACGATACCACACGCAGATGCCGGCGAGGGCGGGCAGCGCGAAGGCGACGTAAGCCAGTTTCTTGGCCAAACCCGATGGCAGGCCCAACGCCATGGCCAGCGCCAGCGCGAGTGGCGAAAGGATAGCGAGGAGGAGAATATCGAAGTTTTGCATTCGGGAAATGAGTTAGAACAGTCCGCCCGCGAAGCCCCACAACAGGACCGCCCCCAACAGGAACCAATAGACGTAAGCGTGAAGACTGCCCACATGCAGCGCACGGGCACCGAGACCAAACAGACCGATAAACCCGGCCGTGCCGCGAATGATCAGACCGGAGAGCAGGATTTGCTCGAGAAAGTTCAACAGCATCGCGAAACGATCCTGCACCTTGGCGACGTAATAATTGTAGAGTTTGTCCGGAAACTCTTTGACGAGCGTCAACCCCGCAAAAGCACCGGGGATCTTCGTCTGCAACGCGTCCGAAGCACTTGGCTTGTAGAACGCAAAGGCCAACCCCGCCCCCACCCCCAGAATGGCCAAACTCATCAGATAAACACTCAGACCTTCCGCATGCGGAATCTGTGACCAGACCCCGGCAAACGCATGACCATAAATCAGGCCTTCTCCTTCGTGCCCGGTATAACCTCCGACGATCGCCAGCACCGCCAGGGCGATCAAAGGCAGTTGCATCGTCACAAATCCGCCCTCGTGCGCATGCGACGCGGCCTCGGTGCGCGGGGCCCCGAAGAAGGTAATCCGCCACATCCGGAACATGTAGAAGGACGTGAGCACCGCCGTGAACACGAGGATGCCAAAGACGGCACCATTATTGGCCTGCGCCAGATGCAGGATCGCATCTTTCGAATAAAAACCGGAAAGGAAGGGCAGACCGGCAATCGCCAACACACCCACCGTCATGCTCGCAAAGGTGATCGGCATCTTTTTGGCCAATCCCCCCATTTTGAAGATATCCTGTTCGTGGTGGCAGCCGTGGATGACTGAGCCGGAACCGAGGAACAAAAGCGCTTTGAAAAAGGCGTGCGTGGTCAGGT
>CAXBOL010000120.1:0-9253 GCA_963977295.1 uncultured Opitutaceae bacterium | reverse complement strand
CCCGCCGCACTCAGCGACCGCCCACCTGCATCATGGGAGACGGTAATCAAATCGGTCCAACCTCCGTCTACATCCGACTTGAGCCATTTGCGCGTGCCTCCCACTCCGAATCCGCCACCGAAAACCAAATCGTTGTTCGCGCTGAGCTCAATCTCCAGTCGCGTCCAGAGCAGTCCGTCTCGTGAAGTCAGGGCATGTGAATCGGAAAAGGACTCGGCCGCCACAAACCGCCCTCCGCCATAAGCCGCCTTACCCACAAAAAGTTCATTGGCGACAGTGGTCCACTGCACCCCATCTTTCGATTCATAGATGCCTTGGCTGCCGTAGCGGATCAATTTGTCGTCCACCCGCAGCGTTGAAATCTCATCCGGCGCTCCAAGATTCCGCACCCAATTGATCCCGTCCTCGGTCACATAAGTGCCCCCCGTGGAGCCAAACATCAAGCGACCATCAATCCCGGAAAAGGTCGTCCAATTCCCCCCCAGCGAAACATCCTGAGCAGTCCAAGTCGTTCCATCGGGCGAGGAGTAGAGCCGCTTGCCCTGATGGACGGTCGCCCGCAACTGCCCTTCGATGAACGCAATGCGGTCAAACGACGACGCCTCCCCGTGCTGCCGGGCCGGCAAGCGCGACGAAAGATTCACCTGATCCCAAACCAGCCCGTCGAACGAAACGTAAATCGTTTCGCGCAACTGGCCCACTCTCGCGTCATCCGGCAAATCCTCGCCGCCGACCGCATAAAACCGTCCCGACACATACGCGACGTCGTTGATTTTGACACTCGCCGAAAGCTCAACCTCGACCCAGTCGATCCCATCCGGAGAGGAGAACAACCGTTGCCGAGCCATCAGCACCCGATCATTAGCCACCGTCAAGCGGGAGCCGGTGAACTGAGTGGAGGCGCCGCTCGGCAACGTTCCCTTCTGCCAACTCCGGAGGTCCGACGAGGTGTAAATTCCCCCGCGCCCCACCGCCAGATAGGTGGATCCAAACTGCACCACATCGTCCAGTTGCTCATCGGCAATGATGGCAAGTTCCGTCCACGCCAAGCCGTCGCTGGAACCATACACCCGATCCTGTTTCACGGCCACGAACTGACTGTTGAGCGCGCGAACCGCGGTGAAACCGGTCGGCACCTTATGGGGCACCCAGGGCACCACCCGCACGACGGCCGAATCGGCCACTCCGGTCGCATTTTCAGCCCGCAACCAGTAATCCTGAAATGTGTTCTCCAACGTCAAGACCAGCGTGCGTTCGGTCCCCCGCCTCCCCTCGATACCATTGCATCAGGGGATAAGGTGCGCCCGACACGTTCGCACTGATCATCAACAGATCTCCTGCCCTCGCCTCCCGACGAGACGCCGCCAAATCAATCGCAGGAGCCGAGGCCACGGCGACCACATAAGTTTCGCTGTCGACCGCACTCTCACCGTCGCTGACTCTAACCCAGTAACGCGCTCCGCCCGTGCCTACATCGACGTTCAGGGTGGGCTGATCCGAGCGACTCAAGACCGTCGTCGTGTCACCCGCCCATCCACTATACCAATCGTAAATCAAGTCCGTGCCGACTGATGCGACGGTCAGTTGAGCCACCCCACCGGCGTTGGCACTCACCAACAATTCAGTCTCCCGGCTGAGGGACACATTGGCCGCCGTCGGACTGCTCGCCCAGATGATATGACCCGACGCCGCAGCCATCCAACGATTGTGGCCATAAGACAAACGGAACCCACCATAATTTTGGGGCCCCAGCACCGCTATTTGCTCTGACCAGGTGACCCCATCCGAGGAATAAAACACATGCGACCCCGCGGTCGCCACAAAGATCCCTTCCGCAAAGTGAAGATCTGAAAAGCCGGGCTCCGGGTCGATCAACCGCGCCGCGGCGGACCATTCGATGGGGGTCCAATTCTCACCATCGGCAGAGTGCCATCCTTGGAGCCCACTCCTCGACAACGCCACAAATCGGTCCGCCCCAAACTGCACCAACTGGGCATCGACCGGCTCCGGTGTGACCGCCTCGTCCCAGCGCTCGCCCTCCTCCGAACTCCACAAGGAAGAAGTCGCGAGCACCAATCGACCCGCCCCCCAGGCAAGCTCATGACTGCCACTGATGCGCGGAAGGGGCGAACTAATCCAACTCAACCCGTCACCGGATTTATACAACCTATCCCGAGACATCCCGAACCAGATCCCATCTCCAAATACTACCCGTTCGCCCTGGTAGTCAGACGGCGTAAAAGTCCAACTCTCCGCATCCTGAGACCACAAGACCCCCGATCCGCTCGTGGTCCGGAGAAAAAAACGTTCCCCGGCAAATGACGGTGAACTCACCTGGTGTCCTGCGATGGACGCCGACCGCCAGCTCTCGCCGTCGTGGCTCATTTCGACATCACCTCCCCAATTCACCAACAGAGAGACCCCGTTGCCACTGGCGATGGTTTGCGAATACGTCGTCGAACTCCACGACACGCTCGTCCAGTCTCCGGCCGGGCCGCGGGTCGCAATCCGTCCATCCCACCCGGTGACCACCAGATTGCGCCCGTTGTGCGCCATCGCGATAAGCTCGTAATCCGGCGGATTGTGATCCCTTTCCCAGCCGGCCCAAGTCACGCCGTCACGAGAAACCTTGCCGTCCGCAGGAGTCGAAAAATACGTGCCGTTGCTATACGCCATCGCCAAATGGCTGGCATCGGACGAGATGAGCGGCTCGCGCAGGGCCCGCCAGCTCTGGCCGTCGACCGAAGTCGCCACGCCCAGACGATTCCCTGCTACGATGTATCGTCCACCTTGATACAACACCGCCCCCAGCCGGGTGCTGCCATTCGTCTGCCAAAGGGAATTGGTCGGTTGTTCGACCCAGGCTTTCCCGTCGGACGAGGTGAAGATGACGGCCGAATTCGAATACTTTTGCCCCACCACCACATACTGTCCGCCGCCATAAATAACCCGGGTAAGGAAAAGACTCGGAGCCGATGGTCCGTCGGCCACGGCCGTCCAAGTGAGACGGTCCTCGGATCGATACACCGATCCATCCGAGAACACCGCCAGGGTTTCCGCCCCATTGGTCGCAAACCCCGCGCTTGCCGCATTGCTCTCCGCGTCAACGCTTCGCACCTCCGAAAAAGTCTGCCCGTCCGCCGAAAAAAGAATCAGCCCGCCTTCGCCTCCGATCAGGATCCCAGACTCATCCGCGTAGACCCGATTAAAAATCACCGTTGATCCACTATCGACCGCCCGCCAGCGGTAACCGTCGTCGGAAACTCCCACCGCCCCACCGTGGCCCACCGCCCAAAACCGGGAGGACGAATCGACGGTCACATCATACAACGTGCCCTTCCCCAAAACCGGAGAAACCCGGCGCCAGTCGGTGGGCTGCGCCGACAAGGAGGCCACGCCAAGACTCAGCCCGACCCACCAGCTCAGCCAGGGGGAGGGACATTTAACTTTCATCACCCGGGCCCAATGCATGACTACGCCGAACCCCCATCCACGCAGCCCACGTGGGGAAAAGAGATCGAACGTTGGAACGTCGGGTTTCATTAGGTCAGAGCGTTTCGCTTCCCAGCCAGCGTCGAAACGCCCGAGGGAATTCACGCTTAATTGCCCCAACCCGGACGAGCAAGTCCCATGATCAATCTGCCGCAGCCTTCCGGCTTCCCGGAACTATTTCCGCGCCATCACCCCCACCAGCACGCCGATGAAGTCGTAGCTGGTGCTCACACTCAGGTTACGCGCGTCGAACACGCCGCCGATTTGGCTCCAAGTCGCGCCTCCATCAGCAGAGTAGTCAAAAACGTAGTCCGTGTCGTGGCCGGTGAGGCGGAGTTTAATCGTGTCCCCAGGCTTTGCCGCCATTTGGGCGGTCGTGAATTGGGCATTCTCCAGCGCTCCACGTTGAGCTTCCACAAAGATTTCGTAGCCCGAATCCTGGCGACTCACCCCAAACACATAATGGCGGGTCTCGTTGTGATAAGCCACCAGCCCGGTCTCGACCCCTACCTCGCTCGGCAAAACAACATCCGTGGTCACCTCGAAGCGATTGTGCTGCAACCGGCGCCCGATGAACGAGGGGTTATGCATCTCGCGCAGCGAGTCAGATCGCGGCTCGATCGCCAATCCATTGCCCGTTGACCACCAGGTCGTTTGCGGCGCCCGCAAAAACAGCCACGGCATGCCGAGCTCGTCGGCAGAGAAATCGTCGGACCAGGTAAAGTTTCCAGTGAGCGGGGTCGCGATGTCTTCGTCGAGGCCGACCCCATTGGGCCCGCGATGGACAAACGGCACCGGCACGCCCGGCGGCAGGATCAACGGCCAGTCGTTTTTCCACGTCACCGGCAGCAAGAAGGTCTGTCGGCCCGTGTTGTAGTGACCATCCTTATACGGGGTGCAGCCGAGGAAAACCGACCACCAATTGCCATCTGGACCAATAACGAAGTCCGCGTGTCCCGTGCAGGTCACCGGATGTTCCCGATCCGGGTCGAGGTCGCGCTGCGTCAATGTCGGATGCGCGGTGAACGGCGTGTAAGGTCCGTCGGGCGACCGGCTCCGAAAAATCACCTGCGAATGAGCGTCACTGGTGCCGCCTTCGGCGCAGTTAAGGTAATACCAATCGCCGCGCTTATAGATGTGTGGTCCCTCGATCCAAACCGGTTGCTTGGCCAGATCGACCCCACCGTTGATGATGATCTTGCGCGGACCGACCAGTTTCATGGCGGCGATATCCCACTCCTGGATCCAGATGGCGCGATGGCCCGAATAGAGCGGCTTGTTATCGGGCGGCTCGCCATTGTTCACCATCCAAGCACGCCCTGTTGACTCATCGAAACAAAGCGAAGGATCAATCCCATCAAAATCCAACCATTTGGGGTCCGACCAAGGCCCAGCCGGGTCCTTCGCGGTGATCAGGAAGTTGCCGCCGTTATCGATCATCGTGCACACGATATAGAAGAGCCCGTCATGGTAACTGATGGCGGGCGCAAAGAGCGCGCGCGTGATGCCGAGACCGTCGTAGGGCAGCTGATCCGGTCGATCAATCGCGTGCCCGAGCTGTGTCCAATTTACGAGATCCGTGGAGTGAAATATCGGCAGCCCCGGATAGTGCGCAAAGGACGAATTGACCAAATAATAGGCGTCGCCTACGCGGCAGATACTCGGATCCGGATAATACCCCGCCAAGATCGGGTTCCGATACTCATACTCGGATATCGGGGCATCAAAAATCTCGTCCCGCCCCGTGTATTCGAACGAGGTAAACTTAACGGGCTCGGCAAAAGCGAAGGAGGTGAAAAGCACCAATAAAAATGCTCTAATCATAATGTTAACTGGTTTGGTTCTTTAACCACGGATGAACACAGATTAACACAGATTCAGAACTGTCTCCTCGACTGAGCGGGGTGAGAGTTATCTGCGTGAATCTGTGTTTATCTGTGGTTTCCAAAAAGGCAGTGGGTTTAAGTCTCAATAGTCTCCCGGGTGGCCGGGGAAGTAGCGGCGGTCTACGTCGATGTAATGTTGAAGATCATACGCAGGGGCTTCGACGCCCACCGGCAGCATGCGCTTCGAGAATTCTTGAAAATATAACAAACAGGCATCGCGCCATTCGCGGGCATCCTTTTCCTGCACCGCCAGTCGCTGCCGCGTTGCTTCCCAGCGCTCGTCATCGATCTGGCCCTTGAGCTCGTCCCATGTCGCTTGCATCGCGCGAACTTCATCCACGCCTTGCTGGTAACGCAGCGCCAATTCATCCCACAACGTGCGTCCTGACTTCATGGGGTAGTCCCAAGGCACGTGGTGGAACCAAAGTAACAAATTTTCCGGCACGGTTTCCAAGTTCCCCCAGAGCGCCTGCAGTTCCGGGGCGTATTGTTCGATCGCATTCGAACCACTGGCCACCCGGTCTGCCCCCAATCCAAATTCATCGGCTTGATGATAATACGGCGCCGTCCAGTCCGCCCGACCTCCCACCACCCACGGTCCCGGGCCATAATGATGCCCGCGTTCCATAATGTGATGCAGGCCCAGCGGCATCGAATAATTCACCACCGTCTCGCGGGAGCCCATCAAGAGGTCGACGATTTTCTCCTGCGCCGCGATTTCCTCTTTCGAAGGATCCTTGGTGGCAAAAGTGAGGTTCACCCACTCCTCCGCAATCTCCTGCGAACTCAAAGCGTGATCCCAGGCCAGTCGACCAAAGGCATACCAGTTCGATTGCGCCAAGGGATGCCCCGTCCAATTCCGGTCGGTGCCCGTGTTCGCGACTCCGGCGATAGCCGATAGTTTATGCCCTTTCAACGAACCGTCGGTGACGCGCGCGATCGTCGATCCCGGACCCTTCTCATAGGTGTCCTGGTCCAGCACTTCCTCATAAAGCGGAGCCAGATATGCCAACTGTTCAGAAGCACCGAGGTATTCCTGGGTGATCTGGAACTCCACCATCAAACGCGTTTGCGGCATCAGGCCAAACAAGGGACTGAAGGGTTCCCGCGGCATGAAATCGAGGGGGCCGTTTTTGATCTGCACCAGCACATTGTCGGCAAACTTGCCGTCCAGCGGCACAAACTGATTCACGGCCTGCTTCACCCGATCGGTATCGTCGTCGTGAGCATACACAAACGCCCGCCACATCACGATGCCGTCACGGCCCTCCATGGCCAAAGGCGCGGCCAACATGTTGGCGCCGTCGGCGTGGTTGCGGCCGTAGTCGTGCGGACCCGGCTGACCTTCCGAGTTGGCCTTTACCAGGAATCCGCCGAAGTCGGGCACATAAGTGTAAATTTCAGCCACTTTCGCATCCCACCAAGCTCGGACTTCGGGGTCTAGCGGATCGGCCGTTTTTAACCCTCCGATTTCCATCGGCGCACTGAATCGCGCAGTAAGGTAAAGTCGGATACCCCAGGGCCGGAACTCGTCGGCCAGTGCCGCCACTTTCTCCAAATAGGTCGGGGTCAGGATCAACGCATTGGCGTTCACGTTGTTGATCACTGTGCCGTTCAGGCCCACCGAAGCGAGGGCTCGCGCGTAGTCGCGATAGCGCGGTGATTTGATATCCGGTAAGTAGTTCCATTCCCACAGTGAGAACCCAGCGTAACCCCGCTCGACGAAACGATTGAGATTATCCCAGTGGTTGAGCACCCGCCGTTCGATTTTGGGCGTCGAGGTATAATCCAAGTCCGCCATCGGTTCACGCAACTGCAACCGCCGCAGCAAATCAAACACCCCATAAAGCGCGCCCGCATCAGAATTCGCTGCAATGCGCACGCCCGTCCGCCCGTCGACTTTGATTGTTTTGATGGCAAATCCGTCCTTGCCCAGCTCCGGGGCCGTTTCACCGGCCACGATGTAAACCCGTGGTTGGTGATCAATCATGCCGTCCATTCCTTGCAGCAACTCCGCCTCGGCCGACGTCAAAACCTCCGACGCCTTCCCTGGCGGAGTCTGCAACACCACCGACTGCAATTCATCACTGAAGGTTTCGCGCACCTTCTTCCACAAGAAGCGGTCGTAGCGCAGCCAAAGTCGGTAGCCGTCCTCGGCCACCAACGAGGGAAGACCGACACAGACTAAGAGGGCGGTCAGGAGCAGACGTTTCATCGTTTGATCCAAGACTAACCGGCCGCAGAACGGCGAGCCGCGAGTTCGTCACTCATCTTGTTCGCGACGTCCTTCGTAATCGGATACATCAACATGAAGATGACGCCGATGAAGAAACTGCCACCCGAATGCACGCTCACCATGGTGCGCACCCCGTCCAGAACCGCCGGGTCGTTGGCTGTCTCTGGCGAGTAACCATACATCGAAAGTAGTCCACCCGCAATGGCTCCTCCGAACCCGAGTCCCGCCTTCAACGCGAAGACCACTCCGGAAAAGACAAAGCCCGTTGAACGCCGGTGGTTTTTCCATTCACCATAATCAGCCGTGTCGGCGATCATGGCCCAAAGCAGAGGAATGGTCGGACCATAGCTCAGGCTCGTCAAAATCGTGAGCACCACGACTAGATTCACATCCTCCGGGGCGACGAAATAGTTCAGCGATTGGAACACGGCCGCTCCCGCCAATCCAACCGTGAAGACCATTTTCTTCCCAAATCTATCCGCCAACGGTTTGGCGCACAAGACGCCCACAATGGTGACAAAGGTGCCCATCATGCTCAACACACTGAATCCCACTACGGACGGGCTGGCCCCGGGCTTGACCACCATACCGAACAGATCAAGCGCACGCAGTCCAAACGACGGATTCAGCAAATCTGCCGCCGTCGCCGTAAGCCCCATGCTTTTCACAAATTCCAAGAGGGCGTCTGAACTCAGGTAGCGCGTGACGAAGACGTAGTTGGCATTACCCCGCAGAGCCAAGGTGATGAAAACGAACAACGTCATACCGAACATGGCCAGCCAGGGACGATTTTTGAGCACCTCTTGGAAGTCTTTTTTGATGTCAGCCTTCTGTCCTGCCGGGGGTTGCACGCGCTCCTTGACCGAGAAAAAGGTCACCACAAAACACACCACCGAAATCAAAGCGTAAATCGCCACCGTAACCGACCACCCTTTCGGATCCGTCGCACTGCCATCACCAAACTTCGTGACCAATGGGAGCGTAAAGCCTTGCACAATAAACGTCGCGATCATCGCCGCCACAAAGCGATACGACGAAAGCGCCGTGCGCTCACTGCTGTTACTCGTCATCACTCCGTTGAGTGAAGCGTAGGGCACATTGTTCACCGTATACGCCATCATCAATACGGTGTAGGTGATGATGACATACCAGAGTTTGGTCGAATCACTGAATCCACTGGGCACTGAAAACGCCGCCCAAAACATCAGCCCGAACGGGATCGCCGACCACAGCAGCCACGGTCGGAACTTGCCCCACCGATGTGTCGTGCGATCCGCGATGACCCCCATGATCGGATCGGTAATCGCGTCACTCAACCGCACCCAGAGTAACATTGCCCCCATCGCCGCCGCACTGATCCCAATCGAGTCGACGTAGAACGCTGTTGGGAAAAAGATGAACATCTGGAACACGAAGTTCGCCGAAGCATCGCCGAAACTGTAGCCAGCTTTCTCTCGGAAGGAGAGTTTTACATTGGTGGGGTCACTCATGAGGTAAGGGGAAGATAAGAAACGAGATCGATCATCACACTACCCGACCAAGGGTGGCCTGAGAGTATGGGGACTGCGGAAAATGTGGATGGGGTTTACGCCCGACAACTGGGGAGTGGAAAAAAGGGCGTCCGACTCGCGGACGCCCT
>CAXBOL010000119.1:0-9265 GCA_963977295.1 uncultured Opitutaceae bacterium | reverse complement strand
GAATCTATCCGAGAGTCTCGTTATGGTCGACGCCGCCGCCGCCCGGCCTGATTTGGTCGCTCAGATCGTGCCGTCACCTTTTACGCTCAATGCGGATGAGGCGATTCGGGATCGGTTGGAAAATGGAACCTTGGGGGATTTACGGGAAGTCGTGGTCGAGCACGCCACCGGCATCAATGCGGACGGGGATGCTCCGTTTACTTGGCGCCATGACCACGAGATCAGTGGGGTCAATACCATGGCGCTGGGAATTTGTTTTGAACCCCTGCTGCGCTGGATTTCCGGTGAGGCGACCGTGCTGGCGGCAGATGCGCTGACGTTTACAAAACAGCGTCTGACTCCGAACGGGACCCCGCGAAAAGTGAAAATCCCGGAGAGCGTGACCATTCTGGGGCGCTGGGGTGACGGATGTTTATTGCGGATGCACCTTACGAGTGTGGAGCGAGGGGCGAATCGCTCGCTGTTCAAACTCGTCGGTTCCGCAGCAACCCTCGTATTCGATGCGAATGCACAGGTGTTGACCGAAATTGATGCGAGTGGCGCTGCCCAACAAATCCCCATCGAGAGCGAACCTTTGCTGGGCTGGAAAGTGGAGCGTCAGTTTGTAGATGCCATCCGCGAGGGAAAACCGGTCCGATTGACGGATTTCAATACGGGGAGAAGATACATGGAATTCACGCAATCGGTCTGGGATGCGTGGTCTAAATCAGGTCCGATTACGGGACGCGATTGAGGGAAGGTTCAGCGGTAGCGGAACAGGATGAATCCTACGATCACCGCCAGGCTGAAGAATACGACTGCGGCAAAAATCATCCAACAGCCGGATTTAGAAATCGAACTACTGCTGGAGTCCTCCTCGGCGAGTTCATGGAAAATCTTCTCCATTTCTGCGTCAGAGGAAGCGGTCGAACGGTTCGGCGGTGCCACCTGATGCATCGATCTGGTTGCGAGATCAAAGGGGCCGGACTTTTGGCTCGGTGCGTTTTCGGCAGAGCCGCCAGAAGCCCGGGTAATTTCGCCATCGAGCCAAGCCAAATGCTGAGCAACCAGTGCCCGTTGTTGGCGTAATTGGAGGAGACGGTCTGGATCGGCCACTTCGCAGGAAGACTCAACGGTGCGGGTAAATCTGCAAAACAAAAGCGCCGAGGTAATTAAACCCCGGCGCTGAAAAAAAATGAAATGTCAGGCGTATCTTATTGGACTACGGCAACCTTGCGGTGCGGTTTGTCGTATTCGACAACCCCGTCCGTGAGGGCGAAGAGGGTCCAGTCGCGACCCACGCCGACGTTGGCGCCGGGGTGGAACTTGGTGCCACGTTGGCGAACCAAGATATTACCCGCGATCACCTTTTGACCGCCGAATTTTTTGATACCGAGACGTTTGGATGCGCTGTCGCGACCGTTGCTCGTAGAACCTGCACCTTTTTTATGTGCCATGACGTATGATCTCCTAGGTTAAGGGGGTGAGTGTCGTTCAGACCGTGATCGACTCAATCTTGATGACTGAGAGCTCCTGGCGATGACCACGTTGTTTGTGGTAGCCTTTACGCTTCTTCTTCTTGAAGATGATGACTTTGTCGCCGCGCTTATTTTCGAGGATCTTCGCAGTCACTTTTGCACCTTCGAGACGAGGAGTGCCAAACTTAAAGTCAGCGCCTTCGCCAGAGGACAAAACGTCCGTAATTTCCACCGTGGCACCGGCTTCCGTATTTTGGTAGCGGTTCACGGTCAGAATATCGCCTTCGCTCACGGCGAACTGCTGGCCTTGGGTTTTAATGGTCGCTTTCATGTATAAAAGGTCGAACTAAGAAGTTTTGGGTGGGGGCACGCAAGTCCCATTTTTGACAAATACCACTCGCTTATGAGTTAAGCTCAATACAGGACTCGTTTCCATGTCAAAATTGACACCCGAGGATGTAAAATCACTCTTCAATCAACCAGACTGCGTCGCGCACTACGCGTCTGCCGCCGTTAATCTTGGCCTTTGGCAGTCAGAAGAGATTGTCTTTCAACGTGTTTTTGAGCTGGATGAAACGATTCTGGAAATCGGCAGCGGGGCGGGGCGAATTGCTTTGGGCCTGTGGGAACTCGGGTATCGAAAAATTATCGGGACCGACTTTTCCCGAGCCATGGTATCCGCAGCCCGTCAACTGTCTCGAAAACTGGAGTATGCTGTGCCTTTTCGTGTCGCCGACGCCACCAAACTGCCGTTTGAACCCGATATGTTCGATGGGGTGATCTTCGGTTTCAACGGATTGATGCAAATTCCGAGCCGGGAACGCCGCCGGGCCGCCTTGAGCGAGATGGGACGAGTGGTTCGGCCGGGAGGGAAAATGGTCATCACGACCCATGATCGTGCCGTGGGAGGGACGCCCGGATTTTGGCAAGAGGAAGAATCGAGATGGCGAAACGGACAACACGATGAACGGCTACTGGAATTTGGAGACCTGCTGTCAGACAGTCCACATGGTGAACTCTTTATTCACATCCCAACCCGGGACGAAATTGAAGCGGACCTTGCCGCCACCGGATGGCGGCGCCGAGAGGACAACATGCGTTCGAATATTGCCGACGAATCACCCGAGGTGCAGGCCAGTTCGGTCGATTGCCGATTCTGGGTCGCGGAAAAACCGGTTCTCGGATCGCCTTGGGGCTGACCGGCGTAGATCTAGGGAGTGGGTGGGTTTTCTGGCGGAGCGGGATCCACGATGACCCCCCCGGCGGAATTGATCATTTCGGTGCGTAATAATTGGTGGTTCCGGCGTTTTAAGTCGTTGGGCGGCACCAGACGACTGAGCAGACGGCGGACGATTTCGGCTTCTTCCTCTTGGACCTGGCGCAGGGACGCGATGCGTTGCATTTCTGCTGCAATGGCCGCTCGCTTTTCCGCTTCCACCGCGGCCAATTTTTGGGCGGCTTCGCGTCGGGCGATTTCGGCTTCCAGTCCCGCTCGTTCTGCCGCCTCGGCTTGGCGACGAGCTTCGCCCTGAGCGCGTTCTTTTTCGAGACGAAGTTCGGCTAGACGTTGGGCCGCGCGGGCGGCCTCAGCTTCAGCGGCAACGCGGGCTGCTTCGGCCTCGGCTTGTTCAATCCGTAGTTTGGCGAGAGAGGCCGCGGCCGCGGCCGCCTCCTGTTCAGCCCTCATTGACACCAGTCGATGGGCTTCAGCTTCGGCTTCAATCAGACGCCGCTGCTCGTCCGCTTTCTTTACGGCAGCAGTCTGTTCGGCCGCGTGACGCTCTGCTTGCACGGCTCGATCCAATTCAGAACGATAGCTGCGATAACCAAAAAATCCCCCGGCAACCACGAGAAGCAACAGAAGCACAATGATGATGTTTTTTTTCATGAGTGGGCAATTAAGAGTTCTTCTTTTTGACGGCAGGATCGGATGCGGAGGCGGTCGAATCTTGGTAGTCGGTCAAAATAGCTAATCCGGTTCCTACCCCCATTTTTACCTGGAAGCGCAGGGGGAGCGGAGATTCATCCTGAGATAACCAGACTTTTACTTCACCGCCCCGTTTGAACATGCCTTTGGGTTCAGTTTCCATGCGCGGAACCAGCACTAGCGCCACTTTTTTGCCCCATTTGGTGTTCACTTCCTCCTCGGCTTCGGCCGTGATGACTAATTCATAAAACTCGTCATCGAATAACACCGACACCGCACGTTGCTCCCCCAATTTCAGGTCCCAGTTGCGGGTTTGAATCAGCGTGGTGATGAAGTCGGCGGGGTTGTTTTCGGGAATGGGCAAGGTTACGGAACGTTCTTCGCTAAGAAAGTCGGTGTATTGAGCTTGATCCGCCGTATAATCAAAGGAGATGGCAGCTTTGGTTTCCTTGCTGCGACTCTTGGTTTCGGCCGTGGCCCGTTTGAAATTTCCAGACTGGAGGTCGTAGAAGGTGTCGGCCTGCCCGTCGAAAGGGTAGATAGCCCGAATGAATCCCCGCGTTGATGTTTCCGTGCGAATTCTCAATTCAGGATTTTCATCGGCCAATACCTCATTGGCACTGACCGTAATATCACCGGCCCGGCCAAAAATGCCCCAACTCACGCGGTAGGAGAATTGTTCGCCATCTTTAAGTCCAATCTCAGCCGCGAAGCTCGTCAGGGAGCAGCCCAGCGCCAAGGTGATTTGGCCAGCGGAACGAAGGAAACGAGCAATCATGATTCGAAAAATGATAAAAAATCTAACGACGATAGGACCTACGGACCCTATTCGAAACCATTTACGGGTTTAAAGTTCCGGGAATTAACGAAAGCCGATCGCGGCCTAAAGCGTTAATTCAAGCTGGTTGCTTCTCCCCAAAGCCCAAGCCTCAATTCCTCGCGAGCGTAAGACTGCGGCAAATTCTTCGGCAAACCCATGCACGGTGAACACTCGGCGCGGACTGACTTTTTCGACGAACTTCAGTAAATCGTCGAAGCCGGCGTGATCCGATAACGGAAAGGCGGCGTCGCATCCGTAGCGGAAACGAACGTTTTGATCGATGGCCCATCCGGTGACCACGGCGGTGCGAAGGTGGGCCATGGAGTCAAAGAGAGCGCCTTTCAACGCCTGCGCCGGGGTGACGATCACATGACCGGCTGCAAACATGGGGGCAAAAGACGTGTAAGGGGGGAATTTGTAACCGAATCGTTCGTATGTTCGAGTGACTTTTTCGACCTGCGGGTGGAGCATGATCGGCAAGTTGGACTGCGACAATCCGGCGAGGATTTCCTGACTTCGACCCAGACTGTAGCCCAGTAACACCGGGATCTCGTCTGCCCCCAAAGTTTCACGACAGAAAGCCACTATTTGGCCAAAAACCTCTTCACGGGAGGGAAAGACGTAGCGAGGTTGGGCAAACGTCGTTTCCATGATTAAGGTGTCAGCCTGCGGTGTCGCACAGCGTTCGGCTGTGGCCGACGGACGAAGTTTGAAGTCCCCCGTGTAAAGTAACCGGCCGAATTCAGAGTGTTCCAACAGGGCTTGGGCCGATCCCAAGACATGCCCAGCGGGAACCAGAGTGAGGGTGGCGTCGGGCGTAAGGGAGACCGGTTGATCAAAAGGGATCTCGCGAGGTTTGCCTTTGAAATACGGGTCTCGCGTGCGGATAAGTTCGGCGGTCGCAGGCGTGCACAGGGATTGCCCGTGTCGAGCGACATGATCGGCGTGGGCATGCGAAACCACCGAACGAGGGGCAGGTCGATGCGCATCAAGCCACCAGTCAATTTGGGGGAGCCAAATGCCGTTGCGACTGTTGACCTGCCAAGTTGCCATCCGCGTCTACCTTGGCTGAAAGGTCTAGCGGAGTCCGAGGACCCAGAGAAGGAGGGCGATCAGAATCCCCATCCCCGCCAACCACCAATACCAAGCGATTTCACGCCGCAATGGGGTTGAGCGCTCTGCGTCGCCCCACGCTTCGTCGGGGAGATCGAGCCCGTCATAGACATCGGATTCACGCCACCCTGTTTTTTCGTCGGCGCCGCATTCCGGACAAGCTCGAGCGGAGCGAGGAATGGGTGCACCGCAATTGGCGCATTCGGAAGGCGGGGGCAGGGCAGCCACGTGATCAGCTTTCGAAGTATTTGTGTTTGGCCAACCGCCACGCAGTGACGAAGAAGGCGGTGAGCGGAACCGCGAGGATCATGCCAAGGATGCCATCGAACGCGGTGCCCCAGAAGAATATGGCCACAATGATCATGACGGGGTGAAGGCCGGTTTGCTGGCCCATGATCCGCGGGGTGAGGAACCATCCTTCAATATTCTGCACGATGACAAAGACCAACAATACCAACCCCACCAATGGCATGCCTCCTCCGGGTTGAAAAAACGCCAGGGGGAGCGCGATACTCAATCCTATGATGGTGCCGAGATACGGCACGATATTGAGCACGCCTAGAGTGAGTCCGAGCACGAGCGCGAATCTCAGTCCGACAAACCAGAACCCGATGGTTAGAAGCAGTCCCATCAATAAGCCGATGAGCAGTTGACCCCGAAAAAACGAAATCACGATGGAGATAAATTCCCGCATCAAAAACACCACGTCCTCCCGCACCGACTCACTGAGAAACGTGAGTTGCTTACTCAGGCCGCCGGTCGGATCGCGTCGCGACAACAGGAAAAAAAACAAGTAGATGGGGATGATCGCAAGATTGGCGATAAAACCGAAGAGATTGAGGGCGCCCGAACCCGCAGCTTTGATCGATGGAATTGCTTGAGTGAGGAACTGCTGGGCTTGGGCCAACAGTGAGTCGACCACCGACTTGATCGTCGGATTGGTCATTTGTCGTTCGGCCAACTCCACCCACGCCGGATAGTGAGTTTGCACGTAATTCAATGCGTTTTGCCAAAACACCGGGATGAAAGCGATGAAGTCCAGTATCTGTTCTACCAACGCTGGGGTGACCAAAATCATTCCGGCCGCAACCAAGGCGGCGACCACCACATAAAGAATGACCACGGCGGCGAGTCGCCGATGTTTCAACCGAACCTCGATCAAATCGACCAAGGGGCGCAACATCAGGGCCATAATGCCGGCGGTGGCCAACGGCCATAGGACCCCGGAAAAATGTCCGACGAGCCGTCCCAAGATGATGATGGTGAGCGCGAGCAGACCGACAATGGCGACCAGCGCGACGAACCCGAGAGCGAATCCCACGAGCTTACGTTGGCGATCAGTCAATAAGCGGTTGGAAGGGGGATCGGCGGAATCCGTCATAGGCTTTTGAAATCAGAACGTGAGTGTGAGATTCACGCCAGCGGAAACAGCGTTTGGGAGGGCAACCGTGAGCGGAATCAAAGCAGGAAGCTAAAAGTAGTCCGGAATCCTCGACCTAGGACCGCACTAGGGGTTTGCATTTCATTCGCTTCGAACCAGAGATTGAAGCCACTTAGCAAGTCCGGATTCGGATTAAAAGTGTGTCCGCCCTCCCAACCTATCCATACCCTATGAAAAAGTTCCTCGTAACGACTTTGGTCTGCATCGCCACCGCCTCATTTCTGTCTGCTGCTGAAAAAGGCTTCGTTTCGATCTTTAACGGCAAAGATCTGTCCGGTTGGAAATCCAACGAAGAGACTCCCCATTCGTTCAGCGTGGTTAACGGAGAACTGAAGGTGAGTGACGGCCGGGCGCATATTTTCTATGTCGGCGACGACGGCAAAGCCGACTTCAAGAATTTCCAGCTCAAGGCGAAAGTGAAGACGACCCCGGGATCCAATGGCGGGATCTATTTCCATACCCGGTTCGAACCAACTGGTTGGCCCACCCAGGGATTCGAATGCCAAGTTAACAGCACACACAAAGATCCGAAAAAGACCGGGAGTCTTTATGGCGTGGTCAATATACTCGTTCTGCCCGACGGCCAAAAGGCCCCCGAAGGGAGTCTCAAAGATGTGATCGTTGCGCAGGCACCAAGCACAGACGGAGAGTGGTTTGACTACGATATCACGGTGAAAGGGAACCGCATCACGCTGAAAGTGAATGGGAAAGTTACGGTAGACTGGACACAACCAGCCGGGTTCGACCCGGCCGTGGCGTTGAAGAACATGCCGGGACGCAAAATCGGATCAGGCACCATTGCCCTGCAAGGTCACGATCCGAAAAGTGTGACGTTCTACAAAGATATCCTGCTTAAGATTAACGACTAGAGCCTAAACGTCAGCAGCCCGACTGGCTCGACTTTATAATCGGTGTGAGTGGTCCCCGGATTACTCACGGTTGGGGCTACTCTGTTTCCACGCCCGACGGGTCCACGGACTTGAATGCGGTTGCGGCAAAGCGGCAATGATTTGGCTGAACGAGTCGAATCGATCAGGTGTGAAAGTGGTGCATCTGAAGGGACTTGAACCCCTAGCCTTCTGGTTCGAAGCCAGACGCTCTATCCAATTGAGCTACAGATGCATGCCGGGAAATTAGGGAGAAAACGAACGAAGGGAAGCTCGCGATCGATTATTATGAAAGACCTTTAAAGTCCGTAGCGGGGCGTCGGGATAGTTCCGTTCAATGGCCTCGGAAACTCGGCCGATGAATGGTACACCCGAAGGGAGTCGAACCCCTAACCTCCAGATTCGTAGTCTGGCGCTCTATCCAGTTGAGCTACGGGTGCACAAAGGAACGCAGAAAAAGAGCGCTTTAAGAAGGTAGGGCAAGCGCTTAATTCAGCAAAATTTTTTCGACCGCCCGAGGATCGGTCCGACAAGCAATTTCACAGGGATTCGATTTGCCTCCGGAGACTATCCAACGCGTCCTTTGATGAGCGGTGCACAGAAAAGCCCGCCTCTCGGTCATCAGGCGGGCTTATGTTGGAGGACTAATTGATCAATCAGATCGCCTTGAGTAGCGGGAGCATTTCGTTTTCGACGATAGTGTTGCGGTGCCGTTTGACTTTAAAAAACCGGTGCCGACGTCGTAACATGCGGTCGAGTTTGTCGATTAGGAGGGAGACTGCTTTGTGGCAATCGTCGGACGAGACGGAGGCGTTCATGTCGGGGCCGTTAATCTCGATATGGCCCTTGGCGGTAAAATGATGGCTGATATCTTGTTTCGGGTCACATTCGAGCTCGAAACGAAGACGGATGATGCGTTCCTCGTGGCGAAAGAGTCGATCGGCTTTTTCTTGCACAAACGTCTTGAGAGACGGCGTGAGGTCGAGGTGGATGCCGGATACAATTACTTCATTAGCACGGATTTCATTACTCATATTTTAGTTTCCTTTCACTTGTTTTGACCGAGAAATTGAGCCTCCTTGCCGAAAGCAGCCTAAAGCCAAAATGAGTCTCGAACCTAATTTTCCCTTCACGTCCGTCATTCTGACGGGCGGATCCTCCGGTATCGGAAAATCGTTCATTGAGCACATCGGCAGGGTCGCACCCGGCGCCTTGATTTGCAACCTTTCAAGACGTCAACCCGAACACAATTTAGCACAGCTTAAGTTGCGTCACTACTCGGTCGATCTCGGTAATACTTCAGCGCGACGTGAGGTTTTGATCAGGTTGCTAGGCGACCTGGAACAAATGGCTCCCGGTGGACCGATTTTGCTGATCAATAATGCGGGCTTTGGGCACTACGGCGAATTTCCGGCGGGAGGTATCGATCAGCAATTGAAGATTTTGGAGGTTAACCTTGCCGCGGTGCTCGAGGTCACGGCGGCGTGTTTACCTTTGATGACCGTCCGAGGCGGCACGGTCCTGAACGTCGCGTCTGTGACTGCATTCCAACCCACCCCGTTCATTGCGACCTATGGCGCGACCAAGGCATTCCTGTTGCAATGGGGTTATTCCCTCGGC
>CAXBOL010000118.1:0-9270 GCA_963977295.1 uncultured Opitutaceae bacterium | reverse complement strand
ACTTCTGTTTAACATGATTTCTCCGACCAATATTCAGCTCATCGGCACCGAAGTTGCGATCGCATGGAGCGACGGCAGCGAAACCTATTTCTCCAGCGAAATGCTGCGAGCCGCCTCACCCAGTGCCGAGAACGTCGGGGAACGCGATGTCCTCGGCAATCAATACGGCGGCGACGGACCCACCGAATTCCCCGGCGTGACCGTGGAAGGCTGGGAAATCGTCGGCAACTATGCCGTGCGCTTCGATTTCAGCGACCGACATCGCACCGGTCTGTATAGTTACGCTTATCTTCAAGATTTAGCCCGCAAAGGGGAATGAACCCTTTGCCGTCCATCGGTGGCGTGATTCCACCTCGGGGTTGGGATTAGGCCCGATAGCGCGCGACGATCACGGTGACGTTGTCTCGTCCCGACAATTCGTTACCCAAATCGATCAGGCGCTGCACCGAATCCTCGAGCGAAACTTTGCCCTTTTGGACCGCCTCCAATTCACCGGTCAGCAGATTATCACTCACTCCGTCGGTCAATCCGTCGGTGGCTAAAAGCAATACGTCTCCATCCTCCATGTGAATCGACAGACAATCGGGCGCGACGGTCGGATCGCCACCGCCCAGACACTGGTCAATCACGTGGCGTCCCGGATGCATGCGTGCCTCGCGTTCGGTCAATTGTCCGCTCTGGCGCATGCGGCCAACCGGGGAATGATCCGGACTCAATTCCTCAAGTTCCCCCGCCCGCAGGCGATAAATTCGGCTGTCTCCCACCTGCCCGATTAAAGCCCCTTGCTGCTCGATCCAAACAAAGGACAACGTCGCGCCCATCCCGAGCCACATGGCCCTGGAACGGGAGGCCTTGACCACGCTCGTATTAGCCCTTTGCGCCGCTTCCCAAGCTTTCCCCGTGGTGGCCTGGCCGCGCTCCGATTCACGCAGCGCGGCGTGGGTTTCCAAGATCGCGATACGGCTGGCCACTTCGCCGGCATTTGCCCCGCCCAAACCATCACTCACGGCCAACCACGCTCCCTGTTCGATAAGGATTTGCCCCGAGCTGCGCAGCGAAGGTTCACCCAATTTGTTCTCCAGTGAACCAGCCCACCACGCATCCTCATTATTCGAACGAGAAAGCCCAACATCGGTGGCACCGGCGAATTCGATGCATGGTTTTATTTTTTCGGTTTCAGGCATTAACGTTGGGGAGTGAAGGCAGTCGCGGAATAGGTGCAATCCTAGGCTCAAGGTAGATTTACGCACCTGCGCAATCACACACTCGACGCCCGGCGATTGATTGTGTCAGCCTATCCGCCGCATGTCCGCATTTCCTGAACGAACCACCCGCGCTGAGGTCGAACTCGGCGCCGTTTTACAGCCTAAATTTGACCCCGATGGCCTGATCCCGTGCATCACCCAAGATCACGGCACCGGCGAAGTGCTGATGTTTGCCTTCATGAATGCCGAGTCATTCGCCCTCACGCTGAAATCCGGCAAGGCCACCTATTGGAGTCGATCCCGCCAAAAGCTGTGGATGAAGGGCGAGGAATCCGGCAACGTGCAATATGTGCGCGAAGTTCGGACCGACTGTGACCAAGACGTCATCCTGATCAAAGTCGAACAAACGGGCGCCGCCAATGCATCCTGTCACAATGGCTACAAGAGCTGTTTCTACCGCCGTCTGGTCGATCGAGAAGCCAACGATTTTGTCCTGGAAACCACAACTGAACCGTTGTTCGACCCCAAAGAGGTTTACAAGAAATAGGCGGCGCACATTTCCCCGTCCCGCAACCCAAATATGCGTGTAGCCGCGCCTGAAGTTCAGGCCGCAAGATGCGGCACGTTGCCCGTTTGACTCCCCGTGCCGCTCACGAACCTGGGGTCAGCCCCCGTTCGCTGCCCGCCGCAAAGTCCAACATTTCCTTGAACTCCAGCGACTCCGACTCGGCGTGTTCGCGAAGTTTTTCCAGCGCTTGGGTGCGGTTAAGTCCGTCGCGAAACAGGATGCGAAAGATCTGTTTGATTCGGTCCAATTGCTCTCGAGAAAACCCTCGGCGCTCCAGCCCGACCCGATTGATCGCACGAATCACGGCCGGATGTCCGTCAGCGATCACATAGGGCGCCACGTCCTGCACGATTTTGGCATATGCGCTGATCATCGCGTGCGCGCCAATCCGGCAAAATTGGTGGATGCCTGACACCGCCCCGAAAACCACGTAGTCATCGACGTGACAGTGCCCCGCGATCCCCGTGTTGTTGCTCGCGATGATATGGTTGCCCAACACGCAGTCGTGAGCGACGTGCCCGTGGGCCAACAGCAAATTATCATCTCCCATGACGGTGAATCCGTCCGGCGCCGTCGCCGCGTGCACCGTCACGTATTCCCGAAACACATTACGCGCCCCGATCCGCACCCCGGGGTTACCTCCCGTAAATTTCAGGTCCTGCGTCTTGGCGCCAAGGTTGGCGAAAGGGAAAACTTCGCAATTCTGTCCCAGCACCGTATTTCCCTCGACGGCCGCATGATGATGCAATCGCGTGCCGTCGCCGAGTTTTACACCGGGACCCACGTAAGCCAACGGACCGATTTCGACGTCGGTGCCGAGCTCGGCATCCGCATCAACGACTGCCGTGGGATGAATGATGGTCGCCATCGCGGTTTATTCGTCGTCGACGATGGCAAACATCAACTCCGCCCCAGAGACGACCTGCCCACCGACCGAACACGTGCACTCGGCCTGCGCCATTTTGCCTCCGCGGACTTTGAGAATCTTGGCGTTGATAATGAGTTGATCACCAGGTCGCACTGGTCGGCGAAATTTGACTTTATCGGCGCTCATGAAGAAAGCCGACTTACCCGCCTGACCGCCCTTGCGCAGCATGATAATTCCAGCGGCTTGGGCCATGGCTTCGAGCTGGAGGACCCCCGGCATGACCGGGTTTTCCGGGAAGTGGCCGGTGAAATACGGTTCGTTGATGGTCACGTTCTTGATCGCGACCAAGGCGTCGTCACCGATGAACTCCACAATCCGATCAACCATGACAAACGGATACCGGTGCGGAATGGTGTCGAGAATGCGTCTGATATCGAGCGACGTCTCGGTCGGAGCCAGCACTGCGGGACGCTTCTTTTTGCGTTTCTTCGCCGCATTGGCCTGTTGATCCGCGACCATCTGGGTGAAGCCGGCATTGATGGCGTGGCCTGGGCGGGTGGCGATGATGTGCGCCTTCATCGGCAGGCCGAGCAGCGTCAGGTCACCGATGATATCGAGCATCTTGTGCCGCACAAATTCATCCTTAAAGCGCAACGGATCTTTCGAGATGATCTTGTCTCCTTTGATCACGATGGCGCAGTCAAGTGACCCGCCCTTGATCTTACCCAACTTGAGCAACTCTTCGATGTCTTCGAAAATCGTAAACGTGCGCGAGGCCGCGATCTGCGTGATGTAGACATCGGGATCGATATCCAAAGTCAGATGTTGGGTATGGATTCCCCGATCATCCGCTGAGGTGCAGGTGATCTTAAAGCCGTCGTAAGGCAAAGCGATGACCGAAGAATTACCCCGTGTGATCGAGACGGGCTCGTCCAACACGTAATACTCACGCTCCTGGTCCTGCTCAATGGGCTCTCCTTGGAGAATCATGTCCACAAAGGGCTTGGCCGATCCGTCCATGATCGGCGGCTCGCTGGAGTCCATTTCGATCACGACGTTGTCGATGCCGCACCCGGTGAGAGCGCTGAGCACATGTTCGACCAGGTTGATCTTGGTATGACCTTCCTGGATAGTGGTGTTGCGCACCAAATCCGTAACCTGCGCAACCCGAGGTTTAATCTCGGGTTGGCCGGTAAGATCGGTGCGTTTAAAGACGAGGCCGGAGCCGGCGGGAGCGGGTTTCAAAGTCAGCTTAACGGGCTCACCCGTATGCAGACCCTGTCCGACCACCGAGACCTCACGCGATAGCGTGCGTTGCTTCATGGAGTTACCTTGTCATCACCAACCATCTTCGGGCTGAGGGCAAGTCCCTAGATGCTTGATTAGGGGCCAACCTTGACACCTCGACCTGCACTTCGTTACGCACGATCTTTTCCAAGCACAAAACCCACTCAGATTTCCTTCCTTATGCCTTCCGCCAATGATGTCCGCCGCGGCCAAGTTGTTAAATACAACGGTGCCCCTCACCTGATTCTCGAGACCACTCACCGCACCCCCGGTAATTTGCGCGCATTCGTGCAAATCAAGATGCGTAACTTGATCTACGGCAAATCGCTCGACCAACGTTTCTCCTCTTCGGAAGCGATGGAAGTGCTCCAAACTGAGCGCAAAACCCTCGAGTTCAGCTACCTGGATCGCGATGTTTACGCGTTCATGGATCCGCAAACCTACGAGACCATCGAACTCAGCGCGGATCTGATCG
Source organism: uncultured Opitutaceae bacterium (assembly GCA_963977295.1). Lineage (GTDB taxonomy): Bacteria > Verrucomicrobiota > Verrucomicrobiia > Opitutales > Opitutaceae > Actomonas. Next base: position 4,867 of record CAXBOL010000118.1, on the reverse strand, counting down.
GTGACACCAAAAACTACCTCGTAGCCAACGGGACGGTCGAGGTGCTCTACGTCGATGAAAAGCCGATCACCATCGAGCTCCCCCCTTCCGTGACGCTGAAAGTCGCCGAAAGTGCCGATGGCATCAAGGGAGACACGGCGAGCAACGTGCAAAAGCCCGCGACCATGGAAACTGGCTTGGTGGTTAACGTCCCCCTCTTCATCAAGGAGGGCGAAGACCTCAAAATCAGCACCGTCGATGGCTCCTACATGGGCCGCGCGAAGGAGTAAGCACGCTCCGATTCCATTCACCAAAAAGGCCGGCGAGCTTCGCCGGCCTTTTTGTTATAACCTCTGCGATCGCAGGCGCGCCTTAAGCGACACGCTCAACCACCAAGGGCGGAGGCGTCGGACGCTTGGGGGCGAGGCGGTAGGCATTCTTGAAGTATTCCAAAGCCTGCTCGAGATTGGCCTCGTCGTTGTAGTGAATCATCATAAGCGGCTCACCCTGTTTGACTTGGGTGCCCACCTTGCGAATTTCAGAAACGCCAACGGCATAATCGATTTTCTTCTTCGGGCCCGTGGGACCCGCGCCGAGAATATGCACCCCGCGCGCGATCATGGCCGCGTTGATGGTGTGCACGTAACCACGCTTGGGGGCGGGTAACTTGCGAATGTGTTTCGCTTCAGGGAATTTCTCAGGGTTGTCGATGTAGGACGTGTCACCGCCTTGGGCTTCGACCAAATCCTTCAGTTTCTGCAGCGCCGAGCCATCGGTAAGGTGACGTTGCACGGTCTGCTTGGCCGACAATGTCGAACCCGCGACCCCGGCGAGACGCACGATCTCCATGCCCAGCTTGAGCACGAGCTCCTGCATGTCTTCGGTGCCTTCACCCTTAAGGAGCTTGATCGCTTCCTTCAGCTCCAAGCTCGTGCCCACGGTGTCGCCGAGCGGTTGGTTCATATCCGTGACCAAGGCCACACAGCGACGCTTCATGGAACGACCCACCCGGGTCATCGAACGAGCAAGTTGTTTGGCTTGCTCAAGATCCTTGATGAACGATCCGTTGCCCCACTTCACATCGATGACGAGACCTTCGGAACCTTCTGCCAATTTCTTGGAGAGCACTGAACCTGTGATCAGTGGCAAAGAGGGAATCGTCCCGGTCGCCCGGCGCATGCGGTAGAAAATCGCATCAGCCGGCGCGAGTTTCGGATCCTGCTCCACGATCGCTCCGCCAATTTTGGCGAGTTGCTTAACGAAATCTTCGATCGAAAGCTTGTCCTTGAAGCCCGGAATGGAACTCAACTTCGTCAGCGTGTTGATCATGTAGTCATGTTCGTTGCCACACATCATGGGCACCACGACACCACTCGCCATGGCCAACGGCACGAGCACGAGCGAGGTTTTATCACCCACGCCACCCGTCGAATACTTGTCCACCTTCGGCTTCGCGATGTGCGAAAGATCGATGACCTCGCCAGAGAGCATCATCTCTTCGGTCAACTCAGCAGTTTCCTGAGCCGACATTTGTTGGAAGTAGATCGCCATCAACAGGGCAGATAGTTGATGGTCAGGGAGTTCCTCGTCCAAGGTGCTATCGATAATGAAGCGGATTTCTTCTTGGGTGAATTCTCCCCCGTCGCGCTTCTTTTCGATCAAATACTCGAAAGTGGGTTTAATGAATCTGCGAGGAGCTAGAGTGCGTTTCGTCATGGGTGATGGTCTGTAAATCAGGACTTCTTCGGCCGTAAACCGGCAAACGTATGCAATTAAAACTGCCTTTGTCGAGCCAAAATAACGGATTCTAATAGCTTCCAAAAACCTTATCTTACTGAAAACCATACAATTGCACAGTCAGGCTGCCTCAAATTGATCGGATAAGCATCGATTTTGATTGCCGTAAGTCTGCGCTTGCGACTCCGGGGATCAGGTCGGTTGAGTGGCGGAATGTCCGTTTCGTTCAACCTCGCACTCTCGATAGAATCCGCCGTGCTCGCCGCGGCGGCCCAGGCCGGCGCAGACATGACGTTGTTCACGGCCGACGTGCGCTCCGCCGATCCCCGACACGGCGATTTTCAGGCCAATGGCGCGCTGCCCTACGCCAAGCGCACCCAACAGAATCCCCGCGCTTTCGCCCAAAAACTCGTCGATGCCCTCGATCCTGACGTGCTCGGTGACTTCGAGGTCGCGATCGCCGGCCCCGGATTTCTCAATTTTACGGCCAAATCCGCCACCCTCGATCAATGGCTTTCGAAGTTCGACGACCGGAACTCGCTGACCGCAGGGGCAAAATCCGCCCAACCCGAGGCCGGTAAGACCTTCGTGGTGGACTACAGTGCCCCCAATACGGCCAAACAAATGCATGTCGGCCACTTGCGGTCGGCGGTAATCGGCGAAGCGATCTGCCGGTTGTTGGACTTTTGTGGCGCCACCGTGATCCGCGACAACCACATCGGCGACTGGGGCACCGGATTCGGTAAACTGATCTGGGCCTACAAACGCCATCTCGACACCGCCGCTCTCGAAGCGGATCCGCTGGAAGAATTTGAACGGCTCTACAAGGTGGGCAATCGCGCCGCCGATGAAGACCAATCCACCTTGGAGGAGGCACGTCACGAATTAGTGAAACTCCAATCGGGCGATGCGGAAAATCTGCGCATCTGGCAGCACATCAACGACGTTTCCCTCGTCGCCTTCCAAAAGATCTACGATCAACTGGGCATCCGTTTCGACCACACTCTCGGCGAAAGTTTTTACAACGACAAGGTTCCCCAAGTTTACGCCGAACTGACCGAACTGGGACTGGCCGAGGAAAGTCACGGCGCTCTGGTCGTATTTCATGATGAGAACCCTCGCTTCTCCCGCGACGCCGACCGGCCGAATCCATTCATCATTCGTAAAGCCGATGGCGCCGCCAACTACGCCTCCACGGACCTCGCCACGATTCTTTACCGCCAAGAACACTTCAAATCGGATGCCAATATCTATGTGATCGATTCGCGCCAAGCCGATCACTGCCAACAACTCTTCCTCACGGCATCCAAGTGGTTCGCCCAAACCAACCGCCCCCTGCCCCGGCTCGAACACACATCCTTTGGCACGGTATTGGGTGAAAACGGTAAACCACTCAAAACTCGATCAGGGGAAAATATTCGCCTCCGCGATTTGTTGCAGGAAGCCATCGATCGGGCTGCGGGACTGGTCGCCGATCGAAGTTCCAACCTTTCCGCCGAGGAACGCGCTCAAATCTCGCAGGTCGTGGGGATCGGTTCGGTGCAATATGCCGATCTATCTCAAAACCGATCGAGTGACTATCTCTTCGCGTGGGACAAAATGATCTCCCTCGAAGGTAACACCGCCGCCTACCTGCTCTACGCCGTCGCCCGCATCCACTCCATTTTCCGCAAACTCGACACGGCCCCCGACGATCCGACTGCCACGACCGGAGCCGATTCCTTGTCCACCTCCCAGGAAATCGCCCTAGCCCGAAAACTCATTAAGTTCCCGGAAGCTTTGGCCAACGCCGTCGGCCAACTACGCCCTCATATCCTCTGCCTTTACCTTTACGAATTGGCCGGTGAGTTCAGTGCGTTCTACGGCGCCGACAAGGTGGCCGTCGATGAGAGTGCAATGCGGGCCCGACGCCTGAGACTGTGCGCCCGCACGTTGTTAATCCTCGAAACTGGCCTCAATCTCCTATCGCTCCGCACGCTTCAACGCATGTAATTTCAGGACAATTTGCGGGCCTCGAAAACAGCCTTGCGAGTCCACTTTGCCTCCCGCAGTTTCGCCGCCATGCTCCCTAAGGAATTCTACATCCGCAACGAGTCAGATACCGAAGCCCGGGGACCTTTCAACCTGGAGCAGATCACCTCGCTCGCCGAGAATAACCAAGTCACCCGCGAGACGGTTTATTACGACCTGGAAAAAGAAGAATGGATTCCCATCGGGGACGATCCAGAGGTCCTCGCGGCAGTTTATCCGGAGAAAAAGCGGCTCAAACTGGGAGCTGAAAAAGAGATCAAGTCACTCAATATTTCGGCTGAGAGCGCGCCTCCGATCGATGTGACCGATATGTTGGCCGCCGCGGAAGGTCGTTCGGCTGACACCAAAGATAAAGCCGACCCCACTGAGGCCTTAGCCCGGGCGGCTAAACTGGGCATGTATTGCTGCACCGCCACTTTGCTCATCAGTGGACTGGCCCTGCTCGCCCCCTCCATCGACTTGATCGTGGGCGGCGATTATCTCGGTCTGCTGGGCCAACCTTTCGCGATTCTTGGCGCAGTCGACCTCATCTTGTTTGTGACCATGATGCTGCAAGCCGTCGCAGTCTACCCATTCATTAGATTCCGGGCCGCGCTCGGGGCCGGTTTTCTTGGTTTACTGTTCTACACCCAAGGCGAAACTACGACCGCACTGGCCGCCGTGGCGGGAAGCGTCGGCATTTATCTCTCCACCGTGTTCACTAATCTTATCGGCATCGCGTTCACCGTCGTGCTCGGCATCGGAGGCATGGGTTACTTCGCCTACACCATGCTCAACACCTAGTTTGCTGCGCCCGACTACGCGCCAACTATTCTTATGGCTTGGTTCAAACGCCAACTGGCAATCTGGATAAAGCTTTTCCGTTTCACGATCTGGACGGCGGAATCGGTCAAAGACACGAGTATCCGCGGACGTTTCCACGCGTTTTTGCGCATCCTCTCAATTACCGTTCGGGGTCTTGACGAAAATCGGGCCGCAAGTCGCTCAGCCGCATTGAGTTTCAGCTCATTACTCGGTCTGGGGCCCATCATTGCCTTGGCGACGATGATCGCGGGATTCATGCTCGATGACAATAACCCCAACTTGGCTGCCGAAACGGTCAACCGAGTCATCCAGTTCG